>DAHVWT010000075.1 GCA_027327915.1 Elusimicrobiota bacterium | reverse complement strand
AAGCCGCCGAGTTCCCGGAGAAGTTGAGGACGCTCGAGAAAAGGGCCGAACGGATCCCCCGCGCGGGCTTCGCGATCCTGAGCGCGACTTTGCTCTTGATGATCTACGCGGCACACGGGTTCTGAGATGGGCATCGGGTTCAGTCCGGCCGCAACGGCTTGAAGCGCTACGGCAGGTCGAGGTTGCGCAGGCAGGCGTCGACGATGTGGGCGGAGGAGATGCCGAACTTCTCGTAGAGCTCGGCGGGCAGCCCTGACTCTCCGAAAGCCCGGACGCCGAGCGTCACGACGGGAATCCCGAGAGCGTCCTTGGCGGCGCACTCCGAGACGGCGGAGCCAAGCCCGCCCACGACGTTATGATCCTCGACCGTGACGAGGCGCTGGCTTGTCTTCGCGGCCCGGACAACCGCCTCCCCGTCGAAGGGATGCAGAGTCCCGGCGTTCATGACCCGGGCCTTAAAACCGCGGCTTTCGAGCTCCCGCGCGGCCCGGATCGCCTCGGGAACCATCCCGCCGCTCGCGAAAATCGTCGCCTGCAGGCGGGCCGATGCATCCTTGGGCTTGAAAACCTCGTCCGCGCGGCCCATGCGGAATTGATAGTCGGGGCCGTGGCAGTCGTCGAGCTTCTGACGGGTAAGCCTCAAATAAACGGGGCCCTCGTGCTCGAGCATCCAGCGGACGGCCTGCCGAGTCTCCGCGGCGTCCGCCGGCTGGAGGATGACCATACCCGGCAAGGCCCTCATGGCGGCGACGTCCTCCAGGCCCATCTGGGAGGCGCCGTCCTCGCCGATCCCCAGCCCCGCGTGGGTTCCGACGAGCTTGACATTCGTTCTGTTGTAGCCGACGGCGATGCGGATCGGCTCCAAACGGCCGGTGAGAAAGCAGGCGAAGCTCGTCATGACCGGTATTTTCCCGCAAAGCGCCAACCCCGCGCCCACGCCCACCATGTTCTGCTCGGCGATGCCGAGTTCCAGATGACGCGCGGAAAATTTCTTCGCGAAGGCTTGCGTCATCGTGGATTTCGAAAGGTCGGCGTCCATCACCACCATGTGGGGGAATTGGTCCGCCAATTCGACGATCGCCTCGCCGAAGGCCTCGCGCGTCGCGGCGCCCGCCATCAGGAGAGCTCCTTCAAGGCCTTCTCGAGCTCGTCTTTCTTGGGCGCCTTGCCGTGCCAGGCAGGGTCGTCTTCCATGAAGGACACCCCCTTGCCCTTGACGGTTCGCGCGACGATCATGTGGGGCCGCCCCGCGGCGCTCTTCACGGCCGAATCGATGGCGCGCTCGACGGCGGCGAAATCATGGCCGTCGATTTCGACGGTATCCCAACCGAAGCTGCGGAATTTCTCCGGGAGCGGCTCCACGTTCATGACATCGCGGACGTGGCCGTCGATCTGCCCGCCGTTGGAGTCCACGATCGCGACCAAGCGGTCAAGACCGAACTTGGGCGCCGACATGAAGGCCTCCCAGCACTGGCCCTCCTGGAGCTCGCCGTCGCCCAGGATGGCGAAGACGCGGTAGCTTTTCCGGTCCATCATCCCGGCCAGGGCCATCCCCATCGCGATGGAGAGCCCTTGGCCCAAGGAACCCGTCGAGGCCTCGATGCCGGGAAGGCGGAGGCGGTCGGGATGGCCTTGGACGGGGCTTCCCAGCTTGCGCAGGGTCCAGAGTTGTTCCCTCGGGAAATAGCCCGCGCGAGAGAGAACGGCGTAGAGGGCGGGGCAGGCATGCCCTTTCGAGAGGACGAGGCGGTCGCGGTCCGGCCAATCGGGACGCTCGGGGTCGTGGCGCATGACGCGCCAGTAAAGCACCGTCAAAATATCGATGATGGAGAGGGAGCCGCCCGGGTGGCCGGAGCCCGCCTCGTAGATCATCGTCAGGATATCCCGCCGCATCTCGCGGGCGAGGGTCTTTAAATCCTCGCGCTCCTGCGGTTTCTCGGCGGCAGGCGCCGCGGCTGTTCTCTCCGGGCTCACGAGCCGATTTTAGTAAATTTGATAGAATTCGCGCGCGATGAGTTACGCAGACGCGGTGCGCCGAGCGGCCGACTTCATCGCCGCCAGGGCGCGCAACGCCGCGCCCCGTCTGGGCCTCATTCTGGGAAGCGGGCTCTCGAGCGCCGCGCCCGAGCTCGAGGATCCGGTCTCCATCTCCTACGGCGAGATTCCGGGCTTTCCCACGACCGGGGTGCCGGGGCACGAAGGCCTCTTGATGCTGGGCCGCCTGGGACGAGCCTCCGTCGCCGTCCTCAAGGGCCGCCTCCACTATTACGAAGGCCACTCCATGGACGCCGTCGCCTTTCCGACGCGCGTTTTGGGGACTCTCGGAATCGAGACTCTCGTCATCACGGCGGCCGTCGGCGCCGCGAAGCCCAGGATGCGCCCCGGCCATCTGGTGGTCCTCAAGGATCACGTCAACTTGATGGGCGTCAACCCCCTGCGCGGCTCCGATTCCGAGGCCTTCGGCCCCCTTTTTCCCGATCTTTCGGCGGTCTACGACCCGCGGCTGCGGCGCCTGGCGCTCCAGGCCGCCCGACGCAACCGCTTTCCCGTTCACGAAGGCGTCTACGCGGCCTTGAGCGGGCCAAGCTACGAGACCCCGTCCGAAGTCCGGGCCTACCGCCTCCTGGGCGGGGACGTCGTGGGCATGTCCGTCGTCCCCGAGGCGGTCTGCGCCAAGCAGATGGGGCTCAAGGTCGCCGCCGTCGCCTGGGTCTCCAACATGGCGGCCGGGCTCTCCCGCGTCCCTCCCCGGCACGAGGAAGTCCTTGAAATCGGCCTGCGCATCTCGGCCCGCCTCAAAAAGCTGCTCGAGGACTTTCTTCCCCAGTGCGCTTAATCGACCTCATCGAAAAAAAGGCGCGCGGCGGCGTTCATACGATCGACGAGCTCCGCTTCATCGCGGGCGCGGCGGCGACGGGCGCGGCGCCCGACTACCAGCTGAGCTCCTGGCTGATGGCGGTGAGGCTGCGCGGGATGAGCGTCCGGGAAACGGCCGATCTGACCCGTGCCATGGCGGAGTCGGGAGACAGGCTCGATTTCTCGTCCCTTCCCGCGCCCAAAATCGACAAACATTCGACGGGCGGCGTCGGGGACGGGGTCTCGCTTCTGCTGGCGCCTCTCGCCGGCGCGGCGGGCCTCGCCGTTCCCATGATGAGCGGCCGAGGACTGGGCCACACGGGCGGCACCTTGGATAAGCTCGAATCCATACCGGGGCTTCGCGTCAAGCTTTCCGCCGCGGAGATCAAGTCCCAAATGGCGCGTCTGGGGGTCTGCCTCTTCGGGCAAACGGAAACGCTCGCCCCCGCCGACCGGAAGCTCTACGCCCTTCGCGACGCGAGCGCGACCGTCGCCTCCCTCCCGCTCATCGTCTCGAGCATTCTCTCAAAGAAGCTCGCCGAGGGCCTCGACGCCCTCGTTCTCGACGTCAAGGCCGGCAGCGGGGCGATTTTCGAGAACTCCCGACAGGGCCTTGAGCTCGCGGCGTCCCTGATCCGCATCGCCAAGCGCCTGCGCCTGAAGTGCGCGGCGCTCGTCACCGCGATGGACGAGCCGCTCGGCCTCGCGATCGGCAACTCCATCGAGATGCGCCAGACGATCGAGATCTTAAACGGCCGCGAGGAGCCCAAGGATTTCATCGACTGCGCCCTGGCCCTGGGCGGCTGGATGTCGTATCTCGCAGGCAAGGCCCGAAATCCGGCCGAGGGCCGCACGCTCATGGCGGAGCGCCTCAAAAGCGGAGCGGCCCTCGACATCCTCAAAAAGACCGTCGAAGCCCAGGGAGGAGACGCCTCCGTCCTCTCCTCGCCGGGACTTCTGCCGCTCGCGCCGCTCTCCCACGAGATCGTTTCTCCCCGCTCGGGCTTCATCGCCCGCCTCGACGCCCGCGGGCTCGGCTTGGCGGGCGTGGCGCTCGGCGCCGGCCGCAGCCGCCAGGAGGACCCCGTCGACCACGGGGCCGGCATCCGGCTTTTTCTCAAGGTAGGCGCTCCCGTCAAGAAGGGGCAGCCCATCGCCCGACTCCACGCGTCGACGCCCGGGAAGCTCGAGGAAGGCGCCCGGCTCGCGGAGCAAGCGGTCGCGGTACAAACGGCCAGGCCCCGCCCGCGGCCTCTCATACTCAAGACACTCCGGTAAGGACTAAAACATGCCCCGCCAACCCATCGTCTGCGACCATCCCCTGCTTCAAGACAAGCTCGCCCGTCTGCGCGACCGTTCGACTTCCCCCAAGACCTTCCGCCGGCTCATGACCGAGTCGGGGACGATCCTGGGGCTCGAGGCTTTGCGCTCCATGAAGACCCGCAAAGCCTCCGTGCGCACGCCGCTTGCGATCGCGCCTGGAAGGGTCGAGGACGAACCCGTGGCGGTGGTCGCCGTCTTGCGCGCGGGGCTGGGCCTCGTTCCCGGCCTCCTGCGCCTCGTTCCCCACGCCGCGATCGGGCATATCGGGCTTTACCGCAACGAGGAGACCCTCAATCCCGTGCGCTACTACGTGCGGCTCCCCAAAAATCTGCGCGATTACAACGTGATGCTCTGCGACCCGATGCTAGCGACCGGAGGCTCCGCCTGCGAGGCGATCTCCATCCTCAAGAATTCCGGAGCGCGCAAGATCTCGCTTCTCTCCGTCATCGCCGCGAAGGCGGGCGCCGCGCGCGTGGCGTCCCATCATCCCGACGTCCGGGTCTATACGGCGGGCCTCGATGCGAGGCTCAACGAGGAAGGCTTCATCGTGCCGGGGCTTGGGGATGCCGGAGACCGGCTCTTCGGAACGCTGGAAGAATAGCCGCGGAAGGCAAAAGAAGCGTTGACGTTCCGTGGACTTCTGTTGCCCTCCGTTGCTTTCCAGGGCCTTCTTAAGCCTTGAGGCCCGAGAGACGCCGGAGGCCGTCCTCGTCGAGGACGATGATGTCTTTCTCTTTTTTCCGGATCAAGCCCTTTTCCTCGAAGGACTTGAGGGTGCGCACGACCGTCTCGACCGTCAGCCCCGACATCTCGGCCAAGTCCCGGCGCTTGGAGCCCGAGACCACGGGATGGGGCTTGCCCGGCCGCATGAGGCGCAAGAGCGTGTCCGCCAGCCTCCCGCGCGCGGGCTTGTAGGCGATGTCGCGGGCCTTGTTCTCGCCGCGCCGCACGTCCTCGGCGAGGGCGCGCAGGAGCCCCAGCGCGGCGTAGGGAAACTTCATGAGGAAGTTGAAGAACGTGCGCTCGTCGACCATCGAGACGATGCTTGGCTGCATCGTGCTCGCGGTCGAACTGTAGGGCCCCTCCTTGGCGAGCAGCGTGACATGGCCCAGAAGATCTCCCGGCGATTCAATGCGGGTGATGAGCTCCTGGCCCTGGCGGCTCGATTTCGAGATTTTGACCTTGCCCGTGCAGACGACGTAGACCCCGAGGGGCTGGGTGCCCTCGTGGAAGACGACCTCGCCCGAGGCGAACGAGTTGGCGACGCGCATCTGGCGCCAGACTCTTTTGGCCTGCTTGGTTCCCAACAGATTGTAAAGGCAGTTCTTTTGGTGGGGGCACCACTCGCAGTTGGGGGCTTCGCGCTTCGAGAAGGCCATGCCGTTTTTATTCTCGCATTTTCGGGCCCGGCCGATGCAACTTGGTATAATCTCGCGCGTTTGGTGGCTGTAGCTCAGCCCGGTTAGAGCGTTCGGCTGTGAACCGAGAGGTCGCGGGTTCAAATCCCGTCAGCCACCCCATTTCGCGTTTCGGGCATAAAGGACCTCCCAATCCCCTTGAGATTTAATGGTTTTGCGGGGGCATGCCCCCGAGTCTGTTTGCACAACGAGAAGGAGTCATGATACAACGTAACGGCAGTTCGATTCCCCAATTCAACTTGGCCTAGAGAATGGGGGAAGGTCATCCCGGCGGAGCAGCATCAATTTTGCACGGAGGGATTCCGCAGAGAGTTCGTTGATGACGTCATGCTGCCCCTATGGAAGGACCCACGCGCCGCCTTGGGGTTCGATCGGCCATCTCGAGTGATCGGTGCCTGACATTAAACCTATGCCTAATTCTCCCTCTCTTTACGTCATCGCGGGGCCTAACGGCGCCGGAAAAACGACTTTTGCCCGGACGTTCCTTCCGCATTTTGCCAATTGCAGGGAATTCGTGAACGCCGATTATATCGCGACGGGACTTTCGCCGTTCGCCCCGACCACCGCCGCGATCGAGGCAGGCCGCTTGATGCTCAAGCGCATGCGCGAAATCTCATCGCATCGTCGCAGCTTCGCCATCGAGACGACCCTCTCGGGGAAAGGCTACCTGCGCCTGTTCCGTCGGTTCAAAACGAGCGGCTACCACATCCACCTGTTTTATTTATGGCTGCCGAACGTTCTCCTCGCGATACAACGCGTGCGCGACCGAGTACGGCAGGGCGGGCACTCGGTTCCCGAGGCGGATATCAGACGCCGTTTTGATCGCGGGCTCAAGAACGTCTTCGGCTCCTATCGGCGGGTGTGGGATAGCTGGACGCTTATTGACAACTCGGCGGCCATGCCTAGGCTCATCGCCTTGACGCTGCATGACGATCTGCGAATCATCGATCGCCCCCTCTATCAAAAAATTAAAGGAGACTCGGAGGCTGCATGAAAACGAAAAGAAAACGGAGACTCCCTCCTTTGGCCTTGAAGGCCGAAAAAGCCATGAAAATGGCGGTGTCGGAGGTCCGACGGGAGCATCGGCGGCGCGGGGAACCGTTGGTCGTCTGGAAAAACGGGAAAGTGGCCAAAATTCCCGCTTGAACGCCTCCATGGAATTTATGCCTCACGGGCCGAAGGACCAGCGCAAGCCGGCGCTCCAGAAAAGCATGTCCGTGAGGCTGTGGGGCTCCATGAATTCATACCCTAATTGCTCCATCAGGGGATCGCTGACCCAAGGGCTCGCGCCGTAGCTAAAGTGGCTATAGTCGCCCCCCACGAAGAAATGCAGGGCCCCGGCCAGATGATAATCCAACTCGAAACCCGCCATCTCAAGGGGTCGGCTCCCCAAACGGAAGCTGTCGACCTGGCATAGGCCGGGATTCGCTTGGCAGACAGAAGGATCATACGTCTCGTCGTTGTTCGCATCCATGGTGGGCCATAGAGTTTCCGAGAACGAACCTTGGGCGGTCGCGACGAGCCTCGCCCCGATGGCGTACTGGAGCATCGCGCCGGCCCCCGCGAAGCCGTCTCGATAGGTTTCCGTGTATCCGTTGTCGGTCCCGTAGCTCAGGCCGCGAACCCATTGATGATAACCTCCAATGATGTAGGGGGTGATCATCGATGACTTCCCCGCCTCGAAGCTTCTTCCCATCTTGACGGCGAGGTTGGCGATATTGGCCTGCGACGGCCCTTGAACGGGCGTCCCGCCCTGCGTGTAGCCATTGTAGTACGGGTAACCATAGACGAAGTCATAGGCCACCTGGGAGTAGAAGTTTTGAATATAGTCGCCCACGTCGCCCATGTAGGACGCCGTCACCTTCGCGCCCTTAAGGTAGCCGGATTCAGAGTCGAGGTATTTCCCCTCGCCGGGCGAGTAGGCGGCCCC
>DAHVWT010000074.1 GCA_027327915.1 Elusimicrobiota bacterium | reverse complement strand
CGTTTTTGCCACTTGGATTCGATGTCCGCGTAAGGGATGCTCTCGCCCACGAGAAAATTATAGTTTTTAAGTTTGTTATATTATGATTCCCGTGCTGCCGTCGAAAACGCTCATCGTAGCCATGACGCTGGCGCTTGCCCCTGTCGCTTGGGCGGCGGAGCCGGCGGCCGAGACCGCGGTTCATGCGTCGTCGCCCGCCGCGGCATCCATGGTTGAGGCCATACCCGCCGTTTCCACGGCGGCGCCCTCGCCGGCGGTCTCCGTGTCGACGGCCCTGCCCGCGGCTTCCACGGCGGCCGCCGCGAGCCCCGTCCTTTCCACGGCCGCCTTGTGGGGCGCGGCCAACGCCGCGTCGGCCGGGATCGAATGGATCGCGATCGCGAGCGGGACCTTCATGATGGGGGTCGCGAACTCGACGGGTGAATTCAGGGACGCCCAGCCGGCGCATCTCGTGACGATCAAGCCGTTTAAGATGGCGAAGACCGAAGTGACGAACAAGCAATATAAAGCCTGCGTCGAGGCCGGAGCCTGCGCGCCGCCGCATTATGCCGACAAAACCTGCTGGGTCTGGAACGGAAAACAGTGGATACGAGGAGTCGTGGGGGCCGAATTCCAGGCGGACAGCCAGCCGGTCGTTTGCGTCGACTGGCGCCAGGCGGCGCAATTCTCGGCCTGGGTGGGAGGCCGCCTGCCGAGCGAGGCCGAGTGGGAATACGCGGCGCGAAGCCAGGGACAGGATTACGATTATCCGTGGGGCAACGAGCGCGCGACCTGCGAGCGGGCGATCATCGACGATCCGCCTTTCGGTCTCGGCTGCGGACGCCGCGCGACCTGGCCTGTTTGCTCAAAACCGAAGGGCAACTCGAAGCAGGGACTCTGCGATCTGGCGGGAAATGCCTGGGAATGGACGGCCGATGATTATCATTCCAGTTACAAGGGAGCGCCGACGGACGGCGGTATCTGGTCGGAGCACGCGGCCGAGGAATTCGGGACCGCGGAAAGCCGCCACTACATTCATGGGTATCGGCTGCCTCCCGCCTTGCGGTCGTCGAAGCTCGAGCAAAATCTCCGAGTCAAGCGCGGCGGGTCCTGCTTTGATACGGCCGTCTACGCTCGCTCCGCCTACCGCGACAACGCCCCCGCCCGCGAGCGCCGCCACCGGCTGGGATTTAGGCCGGTGCTCCCTTCGCCTTGAAAACCATCATCCCGCCCGGCGCGCGGCTGCCCTGAGCTTCCGCCAAAAATCAATAAAGTCGGCCGGCGCCCGAGCGTTGAAACGGACGGCCTTTCCGCCGCGCGGATGGCTGAACGCCAAGCCGTAGGAGTGCAGCATGAGCCGAGGGGCGGGCGCCTTGTCGAAGTCGGGATCTCCCGCCACGGGATGTCCCGCATGGGCCAAGTGGGCCCGAATCTGATGGGTGCGGCCTGTTTGGGGCCTTGCCTCGACGAGCGCGGCGTCCCGCCCGCGCTCCAAGACCCTGATTTCGGTTTGAGCCGGCCTTCCAAACGGCGTGACCGTGATTCTTCGCCTTCTCGATCGGCGGCCGACGGGCGCCTCCACGCGGGTCACTTTCTCGGACGGGCGGCCCCGGACGATGGCGCGATAGATCTTGGAGACGGCGCGTCGCTCGAAGGCTTCCGTCAAGGCCGAGGAGGCCTTCGCGGTCTTGGCGACGACCAGGACGCCGCTGGTCCCTCGATCGAGGCGATGGACGATGCCGAGCCGCGGGACGCGGCGCAGCTCCGGCCGAGCGGCGAGGAGGAGCCCGGCCAGATTGGGCGTCGCCTCTTGAGCGGCCAGCTCGGGGCGGTTAAGCCAGCTGACGCCCAGAGGATGCATGAGAAGGCCCGAGGGTTTGTCGAGAACGAGAATGCTCGCGTCCTCGTGGATGATCCAGCCCTTGAGGGGGTCCTTCCCGCTGGACCATCCGCGCGCGGCCTCCCGCAGGCGGACTTCCTCTCCCGCCTGGAGCTTCCGGTCGGCTTGCGCGGATTTTCCCGCGACGCGCGCCAAGCCGCCGCGGATGAGGTCGGCGACGAAAGACCTGGAGACGCCGGGAAGGTTCTGGGCCAGGAACCGGTCGAGCCTTAAGCCTTCGCCGTCCGGCGGGACGTGGAGTATTTTTTCCAAAGAGCGAGCGCCGATCCCGCCATCAAGAGGAGGGCGATCCATTGCGAGACGGAGAGGGACATCCAAAACCCGCCCCGGTCGTCGCCGCGGTAAAACTCGTTGATGAAGCGGAACAAGGAGTAGATGAAGAGATAGGCCCAGAAAGAGGTGCCCGGCTTCAGGGAGCCGCGCTCAATGCGTGGAAGGATGATGAACATGAGAAAGAGCGCGGTCGCGAGCTCGGTTCCGGCCTCGTAGAGCTGGGTGGGGTGGATGGGGATCCCCCAAAATCGGGGAGGAATCACGGTCATGGGCGCTCCGGGGAAGACGATCGCCCAGGGGACCTGGGTCGATCGTCCGTAGCAGCATCCGGCCGAGAGGCAGCCCAGGCGCCCGATCCAGTGGCCCAGAGGCAGGGCCGTCGCGCAGTAATCCGCCACTTTCCATCGGTCGCCATGGAAATGGCGCAGCGCCCATGCCGCGGCCAGGGTGCCTCCCAGGAGCCCGCCGTAAAAAACGAAGCCGTAGCGGAAATTCTGCAGGAGTTCGAGGCCCTCGGAGGGGTATTCGTGCCATTCCAAGGCGAGATAGAGCAGCTTGCCGCCGGCGATGGCGCCGAAGAAGATCCAGTAGATAAGCGACCAGAACTCGTCCTCCTTGAGCCCCATGCGCCGGCGGCGCGTCGCGAGCCAGCCGATCGCGAGCAGGTAGGCCGCCGCGGTCAAGACGCCGTAGGTCGGGATCGGAAAGGAGCCGATGTGGAAGAGGACGGGATGCATCGCTATCGGCCGACGAGATGCATGAAGTCGCGCAGGTTTTGGCGCGCCATGCGGAGATAGGGATTGCTCTCCAACTGCGATCGCAGCAAGGAGTGCTTTTCCTCCGAGTAGTCGTGGCCCGGCCAGATAACCGTTCGCCCCGGAAGCTCCGCCAATCGCTCAAGGCTCTTTTGCATCTCCGCGGGGTCGGAGCCGGGCAGGTCGACGCGGCCGCAGCCGTCGATGAACAGCGTGTCGCCCGTGAGAAGGGCGTCGCCCACGCGCAGGCATTGGGAGCCCGCGGTGTGGCCGGGCGTGTGAAGGAACTCGATTCGGAGGGCGCCAAGCGCCATGGCGTCTCCGCCCGAGACGCGCTTGAGATTGCCGCCCGCGCCCTTGATCTCGGGGGCGTCCTGGGCGTGGACGTAGACGGGAATATCGAGCGCCCCGAGGAGATCCGGGATGCCGTTGGTGTGGTCGAAGTGCTTGTGGGTGACGATGGCGGCTCGCAGACGCAGGCCCTCCCGTTCCGCGGCGCTCAGGATGGCCGGGACGTCCCAGGCGGGATCGATCACCGCCGCGTCCCGCGTCCCGGGATCGGCCAGGAGATAGACGTAGTTCGCCATAGGGCCTATCTCGAGCTGTTTTAGAATCACGGAGGCGGCCGGCATTCAGTTCCCGGCGGCCGGCGGGTCGAAGCGATACTCGATTTCACCGGGGCGCGCCATGCCGAGCTCGACGCGGGCCGCGCGCTCGACCGCGGCGGGAGTCGCGGCTTCCTTGATGCGGCCGGAGAGATCCGTCTCCTGGCGGCGAAGATCCTCGATCTCCCGGCTCAGCCGGCGATATTCGATCCAGTTCCCGACGAGGCTGCGGAAGCCGCCGTTGCCGAGGAAGATGGCGGTCAAGGCGCCCCAAAGGATGAAGGGCTTGGCGCGCATGAATCGCGGGGAGGCGAGGATTCTCCTCATGAGACGGCGGCGGCCTTCTGGAACGCGGCGGCGCCGGAGAACGAGGACTTGCCGCCGAGGGCCTCCTCGACGCGCAGGAGCTGGTTGTACTTGACCAGGCGTTCGGTGCGGCAGGGAGCTCCGGTCTTGATGGCGCCGATGCCGACGGCGACGGCAATATCCGCGATGAGGGGATCCTCCGTCTCTCCGGAGCGGTGCGATATCACGCAGGCCCAGCCGTTCTTGCGGGCGAGGGCCACCGTCTCGATGGTTTCGGTCAGCGTCCCGATTTGATTGGGCTTGATGAGGACGGCGTTGGCCGCCTTTTCCCGGATGCCTCGGGCGACCAGGCTTGGGTTCGTGACGAAGATGTCGTCTCCGACAATGGTCGTCGCGGAACCCAGGCGCTTGGAGAGCCCGGCCCAGCCCGCCCAGTCTTCCTCCGCCAGGGGGTCTTCCAGGGAGATGAGGTCGAATTCCTCGAGCCAGCGCGCGTAGGTGTCCGTCATCTCGCGAGCGTCGAGCTTGCGTCCCTCCATCTGATACGCGCCGCCGTCATAAAAGGAGGACGCGGCCGAGTCGAGGGCCAGATGAACCTTGCCTTCGTAGGGGGATTGCCGGATGACGTTCTGGAGGGCGTTCAAGACCTCCTCGTGCGTCTTCATGCGCGGCGCGAAGCCGCCTTCGTCGCCCACGGAGGTTGAAAAGCCCGCCTTGGCGAGATGGGCCTTCAGGGAGTGGTAGAGCTCGCTCGCCGCCCGCAGCGCTTCCTTAAAGGAAGGAAATCCCGTAGGCACCAGCATGAACTCCTGAACCGCCAGGCCGCTGTCGGCGTGCTTGCCGCCGTTGACCACGTTGAGCATGGGAGTCGGCAGGACGAATTCCTTGCGAGGGGAACCGAAGGTATCCCGCAAATGAACGTAGAAGGGCACGGCCCGGGAGGATGCTTGCGCGCGCGCGGCGGCGCAGGAGGCGGCGAGAATCGCGTTGGCGCCCAGGCGCGACTTGTTGGGCGTTCCGTCAAGAGCGGCCAGGCCCCGGTCGAGCTCCGCCTGATCCTTGGCGTCCTTTCCTATTAAATATTTCTTGATCTCTCCCGAGAGATGCCCGACGGCCTTGAGGACTCCCTTGCCGTGATAGCGCGCGGCGTCCCCGTCCCGGAGTTCGCAAGCCTCGTGCTTGCCGGTCGAGGCTCCGGAGGGAACGGCCGCCCGCCCGAGAGAGCCGTCATCGAGGAAAACGTCCGCTTCAACGGTGGGGAAGCCGCGGGAATCTAAAATTTCGCGCGCGGCGATGTTTTTGATCCTAGCCATGAGGCAATTGTACCGGAAAAGGGAGCCCGTGGGCCACAAGAGGGACGGCGGCCGCGGCCCATCACGGGCGCCGCCCGGGCTTGCGCTGCTTTCCGCCTGGGATTACCGCTTGGCCTTGAGAAGGTCTTTGCCGCAGCGCACGAGAGACTCGAGCCGCCGCTGATCCGGGGCTTCGGCGTAGAGACGGAAATAGGCGCCCGTCCCGGAGACCCGCAGCCCCAGCCAGGATCCGTCCTTGAGGATGAACTTGAAGCCGTCGGTCTCGTCGATCCTCCACACGGCGGCTCCGGCGATCTCGAGGGGGGGCTTGGCCCGCAGGGACTCCATGACCTCCTCGCTTTCCCGCAGTCCGTCGAAGGGAACGCTCAGGCGCTTTTGATAAAAGGGGCCGACGCGCTTAAAGAGCGCGGCCAAAACGGCCTTGAGGGGCTTGCCTTCATGGGCCGCGATTTCGGCGACGAGAAGGGCGGCGAGGAGGCCGTCCTTGTTCGGCACGTGGCCGGCGATCGAGAGTCCGCCCGATTCCTCCCCGCCGAGAAGGTATTGCCCGGTGCGCAGGAGCTCGCCGATGTGCTTGAAGCCGACGGGGGTCTCTCGGGTCTCGAGGCCATGGCTCCTGGCGACGGCATCGACGAAATGCGAAGTCATGATGGAGCGCGCGACCTTTCCGCTCAAGCCCCGCCGCGAGATCAAATGGTCCAGCACGAGCCCCAGGACGAGATCGGGCGCCATCCAATGGCCGTCCGAGTCCACGACGCCGAAGCGGTCCGCGTCCCCGTCGGTCGCCAAGCCCAAATCCATGCGCCGGCGAACGACTATGTCGGAAAGCTCGGAGAGGTTCCCGCCGCTGGGCTCGGGAGGGCGGCCCTCGAAAAGCACGTCGCGGGCGCCGCGCAGCACGACGGCCTCGATCCCCAGGGCCGAGGCCAGGGGCTCGATGACGAGCCGCGCCGCGCCATGCATGGCGTCAAAGGCGATCTTGAGGCGGGCCTTCTTGATCGCCTTGACGTCCAGGAGGGAAAGCAGCTGCTTGATGTAGGGCCCGGCGAAATCGAACGGCTCGATCCAGGAACGGCGCAACGCCGGGTCCGCCCCCAGGATTTTAACCGCATGCTCGCCGGAAAGGTCGACGCGGCGCTCGATCTCTCCCGTGACCTCCTGCGGCGCCTGGCCTCCCCAGAAGGGCATCCACTTGACGCCGTTATAGCGCGCGGGATTATGGGAGGCCGTGATCATGAGGCCTCCGACGAGCTTCTTGGCCGTGACCGCATGGGCGACGGCGGGGGTCGGTATCTCGGTTTCCGACAAGAGGACCCGTATGCCCTGCGCGGCCAGGACCCCCGCGACCTCTTGGGCCATTTCCGGCGAGAGAAACCTCCCGTCGAAGCCGACCGCGACCTCGGGAGGATTCGGAGGGGCGCCTCCGCGTTTTTGCAGGTAGTCCGGGCTCGAGGCGCCGTAGTCCGGGTTCTCCTTGACGTGCACCGCGATCGCCGCCGCGATCTTGCGGACGTTCGTGAACGTGAAGTCCTCCGAGATGAGGGCGCGCCAGCCGGAAGTTCCAAAGCGTATCATCGAGCCGCGCCATCCTACTAAATGGAAGCCCGCGGCGCAAAATTTTGTTTCTACGGCCTCGGCGTCGCGGGGAAGCCGGGGGATGGGAGACCGTCTTATCCCGGGTGCCCTCATCGTGCGATGCCGGAAAATGCCATCATTTCACGTCATAAAATCCATGCGGGCCGCCGAGCCAGGCATGGCTTTTCTCGGTATGGCCGATACTTAGAAAGCCAGGAGGAAATCCATGAGAGGAACGAATAGGATTTTGCGCTCTTGATCGATGTTGAATGTTTCCCGGGTCACCATAATTCCAAGATTCGGCCGGCGCTCCTTCATGAAATTTATAAGAGGCCGGCAATCCTCTCCATCGATGCGCCGCCTGAACTTGACCTCGATGGGGATGACGCTGCCGTCCAAGGCTTCGATGATGAAATCCACTTCCTCAAAGCCCTCGCGCCGCCGATTGGGGTTCTTGAGCTGGCGGTAGAAGTGGGCTTGAATTCCCACGCCGCGCAAAACCGTCTGGACCAGGGTCTCGACCAGCGGGCCGAGCGCGTCCGGCGGGGAGTCCCATAGAGAGGGCGTTTCCCGGAAGATGGCGTTGCGCACGCCCAGGTCCGTCAGGGTATATTTGGACGGGATTTTTGCCGAGACTTTGCGGCTTAAGGGATAGCGCCGGAATTCCCGGATCAGAAGGGCGTCGCAGAGATAGTGGAGATATCTCCCCACCGTGGGCTGGTTCGTGGAAAAGCCCGCAGCGTTGGCCTCGTCGGCGAGTTTCTTCTGGGCGATCTCCTGCCCGGTCCTGCGCGCCGCCTCCATATAGATATGGCGAAGCAGGCGGGGTTGATCCACGGGGAAAAGATCCGGGATGTCCACGCCCAAGACGCGCTCGAAAACCGTTTCCATGAGGTAATCGGCCCAGCGGTCTTCCTCAATGGCTCCGGTGTGCAGGTCGGGATAGCCGCCGCGGCTGTAATAGCGGTCGAGGCGGTCCTTCCAGGCGCCGCGCCGTCGCGGGGGCTCATGGAAAATCATCTCAAAACGCTCACGAGCCCGCAGGCCTTGTTGAAAAAGATCGCGGCAATCCAGCGCTTTGGGCAGGTCGCTGGCGTCGCCCGTGAGCTCAAGCACTTCCCGAAATAAAAACGGGGGAATCTCCGTGGTCAAGGCTCTTCCAGCGAGGCTTTCTCGCTGGCCGCGCGCCACTAAGACGCTGGCCGAACCGGTCAAAGCCATGCGCGGTTTGTAGGTGTCGAAAACATGCTTGATCTGCTCATCCCAGCGCGGCAGTTTTTGGGCCTCATCCAGAAACAGATAGAACGGACGGCCTTCGTTAAGAGCGCTGCCCCGGATCTCTTTC
>DAHVWT010000073.1 GCA_027327915.1 Elusimicrobiota bacterium | reverse complement strand
CCACGCTATTCGATCCCCCGGAAGCGCCGGAGTTCGGGCTGTTGTATTCGGCATTGAAACTGCCTCCTGACGATGAATCCGATCCGGACGTCGATCCTGAATTCGTCGTGGCCGGAGAAGTGTTCGTCATGCCCGGGCACATTTCGGGGCTTCCTGCGGCTCCGCCTCCCGGGCAGGGGAACATGGCGAGAGCGTTCGTGGGCGAGAACGCCAAGGCGACAGCCGCGACGAAGGCCGAGCAGAAGGGCTTATTCATAGGATCAGGTTCCTCCTTTCTTGCAACCGCACACAGGCGGGGTATTAGCTCGGCAAACGGTACTTTACAAGAAAAAGCCGTTAAAAATACGGTAACGGTCAATGCGGCGCGATAAAAACGACGGCCGGCTGGATTAAGGAGTGCCAGGCAAGGCATAATACACTGTTGCCATGATGATGAGCCGGGGCGGCGGGTTCTTTCGATTCGTCAGCTTGGCGGCCATCCTATCCCTGCAGGCGGGCTGCATCGCCGCGTATAAGCCGCGGGCCACGTATCTTTTGCCGCCCGAGGATATGGACGCTTTCGGCCCCATCCCCGGCGTCAAGGCGAGTCTCGGCGTCACTTTCTGCGGCAGTTCGGATAAAGTCGACCGATTCTTCCCACGTCGCAACGGCCTGCTCGAGGAAGGCATCCTTCCCACTTTCGTCACCTTGCGTTCCTCGGACACCGCGGCATACAAGGTGTCCTACGATTCCTTCCGCATGACGATCGGCCGGCGAAGCTACATTCCGGTTTCCCCGAAGGACGCCTTTGACGTCGCCTGGCAGGCCAAGGAACCCTTCATCGAGACCAAGAAAGCCCTCTACTACTCGGCCTTAACGATTTTCACCATCGTTACGGCGGGATTGGGATCGGTGATCTGGGTGTTGCCATCGCCTTTCCAGCAGCCCCAATCCAACGCCGATCCCTTCGGGCGGGACCTGGCTTACAAGGCTTTTCCAAGCAAGGCGGTCCTCCAGCCGGGACAAGCCATCGGCGGCATGCTTTATTTTCACATTCTGCAGAAGGCGGAGAAGGTCACGGACCATTCGTCCCTGACGGTGACTCTGGCCAAGGAGAACCCGCCTGTTCAGAGCGTCTCGGGGACGCTTCATTTCGAGTTCTCCGCGACGGTCCAAACGGAGCGGGCCAGCGAGTGGATCAACGGCCTGCTCACCCCGTGAGAAAGCGGAAGGTCGGCCATACCGACGACGGCATAGGGAATGGCTAAGGCGTTTGCCGGGCGAGGAATTCACGGCGGGCCTCGTCGAATCGGCCCTCTCGGATCGCCGACTTGATGCGTTCCACCATCCGCTTCATGACGTGGAGATTGTGCCACGTGAGGAATCTGTAGGCCGAGAGCTCCTTGGCGCGAAAAAGGTGGGAGAGGTAGGCGCGGCTGTAGCGCCGGCAGACGAAACAGGAACAATCCGGATCGAGGGGGGCATGGTCGTTTTTGAAAGCGCTGTTTTCGATCGAAAGACGCCCGAGGCTCGTCGCGGCGAGCCCGTTGCGGGCAACCCGGGTCGGCCAGACGCAGTCCATGAGATCGACTCCGAGCCGCACCGCCTCCCAGAGATCCTCGGGAGTGCCGACGCCCATGAGGTAGCGGGGCTTGGACTCGGGGAGGACCTTCGTCGTCTCGGCGAGGATCTGCCAGGTGAGCTCCTTGGGCTCGCCGACCGAAAAGCCTCCCAGCGCCAGGCCGTCGGGGGAAAGTTCGAGAATTTTTTCGGCCGCTTGGGCGCGTCGCTTCGCGTCGAAGCCGCCCTGAACGATGGGGAAAAAGAGGGCCTTCGCGCCTTCCTCTATTTTCCGGCGGAACGCCTGGGAGGCCCGCTCGGCCCATCGAAGGGTCAGGTCGAAGGCCCGGTCGGCTTCTTGAGGCGGGCACGGGTAAGGAGGACAGACGTCGAGCGCCGTCCAGCAGTCCGATCCTATGACGGCCTGGATGTCGATCACGCTCTCCGGAGTGAAGACATGGCGGCTTCCATCCAGGTGGGACTTGAACGTGATTCCCGAATCCTCGATCGTGCGCAAATGGGAAAGGCTCATCACCTGGAAGCCGCCGGAGTCCGTCAATACCGAGCCCTGATAGCCCATGAATCGGTGAAGTCCGCCCGCTTTTCTCAGAATGTCGAGGCCCGGGCGCAGATAGAGGTGATAACTGTTGGAAAGAATCATGCTGAAGCCGAGGGACTCCAAATCCTCTTGAGACAGAGACTTGACCGCGCCCTGGGTGGCGACGGGCATGAAGGCGGGGGTCTCGACCGCGCCGTGGGGAGTCAGCAGGCGGCCAAGCCGCGCCGCGCCCTTGGGATTTTTCGACAGGATCTCAAAGCTCATAAAAGTTCATAGGATGACCATCGCATCGCCATAGGAAAAGAGCCGGTAGCGCTCCCTGAAAGCCTCGCGGTAGCTGGCCAGGAGACGCTCGCGCCCGAGGAAAGCGGCGGCCAGGAGAAGGGGCGTCGAGCGGGGAAGGTGGAAGTTCGTGATGAGACCCGACACGGCCTTGAAGGCGACGCCTGGGTGGATATAGAGATCGGATTCGCCTTCTCCGGACGAGAGGCCTTCGGGCCTCCTGGCGAGGGTTTCAAGAGTCCTGACGACGCTCGTTCCCACCGCGATCACCCGCCCGTTCGTTTGAATTGTTTCCCGAATCGTGTCCGCAGCCGCGGGATCGACGCGATAGTGCTCCGGAAGCATCCGATGGAGGGCCGCGTCCTCGGCGGTGACGGGCTTGAAAGTCCCCAAGCCCACATGCAGGACGATCTCCGCGACATGCACGCCGGAGCCTTTGATCTCGTCGAGCAAGCGCCTCGTGAAGTGGAGCCCCGCGGTGGGCGCCGCGACGGCGCCCGGCTCCTCGGCGTAGACGGTCTGATAGCGCGCCCTGTCGGCATGATCGGAATCAGGATGCGGCGTGGTGTTTCTTATCTGCCGTGCCTTGAGGATGTAGGGCGGAAGGGGCGGCAGGCCGATTTCCTCGAGGTACTTGTCCGGATCGGACGCCGACAACTTCACGAGCAGCTCGCCGCTTCTCGCCGAGCCGACGATGTCCGCACGCTCGCCCAGCGGCAATTCCACGATGGCGCCGGTTTTGAGCTTCTGCCCCAGGGCGCGAAAGTAGGGTCCGCTTCTCCCTAGGATCAGGAGCTCCGCGCGTCCTCCCGTGGATTTGCGCCCCACAAGGCGGCAGGAGAGGACCTTCGTTTTATTAAGGACAAGGCAATCGCCGGGGCGCAGATAACGGCCGATCTCGAAGAAGCGGCGGTGCTCGATGGCTCCCGTGCTCCGGTCGACGACCAGGAGTCTCGAATGATCCCTTGGTTCCGCCGGAGCGGCGGCCAGGAGATCCTCCGGATAACAAAAGTCGAAGTCGGAAAGGGGAAGGGAGGCCTTGCTCATGGCGCTAGTTCACGACCACGGAAAGCACGGCTCCCGGGAAATAATGGTTCAGAATGGCCTCATAACGATAGCCACGGGAGGCCATCCCCCGGGCGCCCCATTGGCAAAGGCCGACGCCGTGGCCTAAGCCTTCTCCGAAGAACTCGTAGCCCGCCTTCGAGCGGCGGATTTTCGTGATGCGCAGGCTCGGGAGAGCGTTTCCAAGCGCCTGGCGGACGCGGTAGGCCGCAAAGCGCAGCGTGCGGTCTCCGATTTTGGCTTTAAACCAGAGGGCGTAGCCGGCCCTGTCCTTGGCGGCTATTGAAAAGGAGCGCAGCGGGGCGCCGAGAAGCCGCTTGCGGCCGAAGGAGGCAAGGAGATCCTTCGAGGAAACGTAGGATGACCAATGCGCGTAAGGGGAATGGCGACAATAGCGGTCCGCCACGCCGCTTAACGGGCGCGGCGCGGGCTTCGTGTATCCCCAAGCTGAATTGGGGCTCGTCGTGTGGCCTCCGCAGCAGGCGTGGTAGTAGATGCCGAGAAGCTTCCCATGCCAGCCCAAAACTTCCCCGGCGGTTTCCTTGACGGCCCGGCGAACGAGAGGCGCGGGCGCGGCGGGCTTCTTGTAGACTTGGGAGCGAGTGTCCGAGGTGAGGTCGAAGCCCTGTCCTCCGAATCGGCCCAGCTGGGAGTAAGCATAGGTCCTCGCGACCACGGCCTGGGCCTTGAGGGCCTCGATCGGCCAGTCGGGCGCCATTTCCTGGGGCAGGACCCCTAGGAGATATTTCTCTACGTCGAGCTCCGTGACCTTCGTGATGGCCCCGCCCGGAGAGGCCATGCCGATGCGGATCGTATGGTGGGGAATGGCCGAAGCGACGGAAGGCCACGGAAGGCCACAGAAGGCCACGAAGGGCCATAAAAGATGATGGAAGGCTTTCCGTTGCCTTCCTTGGCCCTCTGTAGCCATCCGGAGCTTTTAGAGGAGTTCGGCCTGTTTGGGGAGTTTTGACCTAAGGCCGAGGTGCTCGTAGGCTTGCGGCAGGGCCGATCGGCCGCGCGGGGTGCGGGCGAGGAAGCCCGCCTGGATGAGAAAAGGTTCGACGACGTCGGTGAGCGTGTCGGTCTCCTCGTTGACGGCGATCGCGAGGTTCTCGACGCCGACGGGGCCGCCGCCGAACTTATCGATCAAGGCCGTCAGCAGTCTCCGGTCGAGGGCGTCCAGGCCACGAGCGTCCACCTCGAGCTTCTGGAGGGCGTAGGAGGCGACGTCATTCGTGATGCGGCCGTCGCCTTCGACCTGGGCGAAATCGCGCACCCGCCGAAGGAGACGGTTGACGATCCGGGGCGTTCCTCGAGAGCGCCGGGCGATTTCCGCGGCGCCCCCGGCATCCGTCGCGACGCCCAGGATTCCCGCCGAGCGCAGGACGATCTTTTCCAAGTCCTCCTGGGCGTAGAAGGAGAGCTGGCCGATGATCCCGAATCGGTCGCGCAAAGGGCCGGCCAGAAGACCGGCTCGCGTCGTCGCGCCGATGAGGGTGAATCGTTCGATCGCGAGCTTGAGGGTCGAGGCCCCGGGGCCCTTGCCCGTCGAGACGAAGAAATTGAAATCCTCCATGACGGGATAGAGCGCTTCCTCGACCAGGGGATTGAGCCGGTGGATCTCGTCAATGAAGAAAACATCCCCTTCGGAAAGATCCGTAAGGGCGGCGGCGAGGTCGCCGGTGCGGTCGAGGGTCGGCCCGGAGACGGTCTTGAGGTTGACGCCCATCTCCCGTGCGATGATCGCCGCCAAGGTCGTCTTTCCAAGTCCCGGGGGGGAGTAGAAGAGGCAATGATCCAGGGGCTCCCGCCGCTTCTTGGCGGCCGCCAGGAAGACGCGGAGGTTCTCCTTGAGGCTCTCCTGGCCGATGAACTGCTCGAGGTCCTTGGGTCTGAGGGCGTGGTCGAGGCCGTCCTCGCTGGGCCCCGCGGAGGGGTTGAGGACGGTCTCGGAATTGGTCTTCTTTGGCGGCGGCATCGTCAAATGACGCGAGTCAAGGCTTGACCCCTTGCTTGATCCGTTTGAGGGCGTCTCGGACAAGCTCCTCGACGGTCCCAAGTTTCTCCGTCGAACTCCCGAGAGCGGCGTCGAGAGCGGCGCGGGCCTGCGTTGTTTTGTAGCCCAAGGACTCGAGCGCCGAGAGTGCCTCCACGATGCCTCCGCGCGGCTTCCCGCCTCCGATCGCAGCCCCGCCGCCGGGCATATCGGAGGCGGGAAGCTCCCGCCACTTGTCTTTGAGCGCCGCTATGAGTTTGTCGGCCGTTTTCTTCGTGAATCCGAAGGCGGCTTCGAGAAGCCGGCCGTCTTTTTCCAAAAGAGCACGCCGGAATTCGGTCGGGGATTTCGAGGCTTTTTCCAGGTATTCCAGGGCTTTTTTGGCGCCCGCGTTCGGCACGGAATCCTTGAAGACGACGAACATCTCCTTCTCGGCGGGCGTCAGGAAGCCGTAGAGGGTTGTCCCGCCGCCGTAAAGGGCGTAGGATTCCGCGATCTGGAGGGCAGTTTCCGCTCCGGGATCTGGAAGCCGCTCGATGGTCGAGGCCGTGACATGAATCTCGTAGCCGACGCCTCCCGCCTCGACGACGACGCGGCCCGGTCCCTTCGATGAGAGGATCCCGCGAAGGCTGGCGATCATCGTTCGGGGGATTCCCCCTGTCCCCGAGCCTTGCGGCGGGAGAATCTGAGATGACAGAGCGCGATCGCGATGGCATCCGAGAGATCGTTTGGTTTTGGCGGCTTTTCAAGGCGCAGCAGCCTTTCGACCATGCGCCGCACTTGGAGCTTCGCGGCGCCGCCGGAGCCCGTCAGGGCGAGCTTGACGGTGCGCGGGTGGTACTCGGAAATGGGACAGCGGGCGTGAGAGGCGGCGAGCAGGATCACCCCGCGCGCCTCCAGCGTCCCGCGGATCGTGGGCGCCGTCCCGGCGAAGAACATGTCCTCGACCGCGACCGAGGCCGGGCGATGGGTTCCGAGGAGGCTTGAGAGCTCCTCATGGATGAAACGAAGCCGCTCCGGCAGCGGCGTTCGGGCGGCGGTGCGGATGACCCCGGAGGCGAGCAGCGCCTCGTCCGGGTGTGATTCCACGACGGCCCAGCCGGTTTCGCTTAAGCCCGGGTCGATTCCCATCACCCTGGCCCCTGACATGTTAGGCCGCGAACTTGGCTAAGACTTCCTCGGGGATGTCGAAATTGGCGGAGACGGACTTGACGTCGTCGAGCTCCTCAAGGGCCTCGATGAGCTTGAGGACTTGGGAGGCTTGGTCGGGAGGCACCGGCACCTGGCTCTGGGGAACCCGGGAGACTTCCGCCGCGGCGACGGGAATCTTGAGGGCCTTAAGACCCTCCGCGATCTTCTCCAAGTCCGCGGGCGCGGTCGTGATGATATGCTCGTCGGACTCGGTCTTCAAATCTTCGGCGCCGAGGTCGAGGGCGTGGCCCAAAAGCGTGTCGGCGTCCGGGGAGCCCTGAACGGGCACGCGGATGAGGCCCTTGGTCTTGAACATCCAGGCGACGCAGCCTTCCGCGCCCAGCGAGCCCCCGTTTTTGGTGAAGACCGTCTTGATTTCGCCCAAGGTGCGGTTGCGATTGTCCGTCGTGACATCGATGAGGAGCGCGACTCCCGCCGGCGCGTAGCCCTCGTAGGACAGCTCCTCGTAGATCGCGCCCGGAAGCTGTCCCGTGCCGCGCTGGATGGCGCGCTTGATGTTGTCCTGGGGCATGTTGGCGTTGTGGGCGTCTTCAACCGCCTTTCTGAGCCTGGGGTTGCCGGCGGGGTCCCCGCCGCCCATCTTCGCCGCGATCGTGATTTCCCGGACGATCTTGGTCCAAACCTTGCCGCGCTTGGCGTCAAGGAAGGCTTTTTTGTGCTTGATGCCCGCCCAATGCGAGTGTCCGCCCATGGCCGCTTATTCTATCAAAAACGTAGAATGGACGTTCGAATGAAATCCCCCGCGACGATCCTTCTGAGCCGCACCGACCGTCTGGGAGACGTCGTTTTAACGCTTCCCGTGGCCAAGGCGCTCAAGGAGCGCCTTCCCGGCTGCCGGATCGTATTCCTGGGCCGGCGCTACACCAAGCCGGTGATCGAGGCTTGTGCGTACGTCGACGAGGCCGCAAGCTTCGACGACATGGAGGGCTTATCCCCGCGGGATCGAGCCGAGGCCCTGAGGTCCTTCGAGGCGGACGCCATCGTCCATGTCTTCCCGAACGCGGCCGTTGCCGTAGCGGCGAGGGCCGCTGGCATTCCGTTGCGTGTCGGCAGCGGTCGTCGGCCCTCGCATTGGCTCACCTGCAACAGGCTCGCATGGTTTTCCAGACGGAACTCCGGGCTTCACGAGGCCCAGCTCAATTTCAAGCTGTTGTCGGCGCTGGGAATCGCCTCGCCCCCGGCGCTTGCCGAGCTGTCGCGATCCTTCGGATTGAGGAAGCTGCCGCTTCTGCCCGAGCGCCTCAAGGGCTTTTTGAGGCTGGACCGATGCAACCTGATACTCCATCCCGGGAGCGCGGGAAACGCCCCCGAGTGGCCCGCGGGCCATTACAGGGCCTTGGTCGAGAGAATCCCTCCGGGGCTTTTTAACGTCATCTTGACGGGGGGGGAGGCGGAGGCCGAGCGATTTAAGGAGCTTGCCGCGGCGGTCCAAGGCGTCGTTAATCTGATGGGGAAAACTTCGCTTTCCGAGCTTGTCGCTCTCATCGGCGCGGCCCAGGGCTTTGTCTCCGCCTCGACGGGCCCAGCGCACATCGCCGCGGCGCTGGGGCTTAAGGTCGTCGCGCTTTTTTCGCCGCGGCCGCCGGTTCATCCGGGGCGATGGGCGCCGCTTGGGCCGCATGTCAGCGTGCTGACGGCCGAGCGCTCCTGCCCCGAGTGCGCGTTGAAAGGCGGGCAATGCTCCTGCATGGCGACGATCGCCCCCGAGAGAGTCCTCCGGGAAATCAAAGGGGCCGTCCCTAG
>DAHVWT010000072.1 GCA_027327915.1 Elusimicrobiota bacterium | reverse complement strand
CGCCGAGCCCTTGGTCGACTTCGCCAAGATTCACCCCAGCGCCATCCTGGACATCCGCTACGCCACGAAAAACAACTTCGTTCACGAGGCGGTCTACCCGGAGGCGAAATGCCTCCTGCGCGCAAGCGTGGCCCGCTCGCTTGCGGCGGCGGCGGCGGATTTTGAAGAGAAGGGCCTGCGGCTCGTCGTCTTCGACTGCTACCGTCCCCTCTCCGTCCAAAAAAAATTCTGGGCCCTCCTCCCCGACGAGCGCTACGTGGCGAACCCCGCCAAAGGCTCCAACCATAACCGCGGCGCGGCGGTGGACGTGACGCTGGCGGACGCCCGCGGCCGCGAACTTCCCATGCCGACCTCCTACGACGACTCCAGCCCGCGCTCCCACCGGGACTGGCAGGGGTCAAGCCCCGAGGAGCGCAAGAACATGCGACTCCTCGAAACCGTCATGCTCCACCACGGCTTTGTCGGCTTGCCGACCGAGTGGTGGCATTTCGACGCGAAGGGCTGGGAGCGCTACCCCGTGGAAGACGCCCCGCTCCGCTAAGTAAGTTTGATAAACTTTGCGGCGTGAAGCTCGTCACTTTCGCGGTCTCGACTCCCGTCGGGACCTTCGAACGGCTGGGCGCCGCGGTTGAAACGCCGCGGACCCTCATCGTCGATTTGAACGCCGCCGGCGCCGCCTGGCTTGAGCGCAAGGGACGATCCCAAAACCTGGCGGACGCGCTCCTGCCGCCCGACATCCTTCAATTTCTCGAGGGCGGAGCGGAGTCCCTCGACGCCGCCCGCGAGGCGCTCGAGTTCGCGCGCACGGAAGGCCGCGGAGGACCCTCCGCGGAATTTCTCGACCCGAAAGGCCGCCGCGTCCTTTATGGCGAAAACGATATCCGGCTCCTGGCCCCCGTGCCGAGGCCGCCCGCGTTCCGGGACTTCTTCGCTTTCGAGGATCACGCGCTGAAGGGCGCCGCGCGCCGCGGGGAGCCCCTCTCCCCCTCCTGGTACGACCAGCCGGTTTATTACAAGGGGAACCACCGCGAGTTTTACGGTCCCGGCGCGACGGTGCCATGGCCCAGCTACACGCGCAAGCTCGACTTCGAGGCCGAAATCGCCTGTATCGTCGGCCGGCGCGGACGCGACCTCTCTTCCGAGAAAGCCGCCGGGCATATCGCTGGCTACGCGATCTTAAACGACTTCTCCGCCCGCGACATCCAGAAAAACGAGATGCTCTGCCGCATGGGGCCCGCGAAAGGCAAGGACTTCGCCAACGCCCTGGGCCCCTGGCTCGTGACGGCCGACGAGCTGGGAAGCCCCGACGAACTCGCCATCTCCGTCTGGGTCAACGGCGAGAAGTGGAGCTCCGGCCGCTCGGGAGGCCGCTACTGGAGCTTTCCCACCATGCTCTCCCATGTCTCCCAGGAGGAAACCGTCTATCCCGGCGACATCCTGGGCTCGGGAACCTACGCCGGCGGCTGCGGGCTCGATCTCGACCGCTGGATCAAGCCCGGGGACACGATCGAGATCAAGGCGGACAATCTCGGCGTCCTCAAAAGCGTCGTCGGAGCTCCCAAGGCCTCGACCCACTTGAAGTATGCCGGCAAAAACACCGGCGCCAGCGCCACGACCTGATTCATACAGAAGCAGGTTTTTCCTCGTTTTGATAGAATAAATTCGTCATGGCGCTTATCGTGAAACGGGGGGAAGTGCCGCGCACCCCGCACACGGAGTTTTACGGGCGAGACGGGATCCTGGCCCTGGAGGAAATCCACGGATCGAAAGGCTTTTCCGGCGCCTTCTCGCGCAAGATGCATCTTCGCCGCTACCCGACGGTCCAGTCGCGCCCGCCGAAACTCCTCCCATGGTCCCTGGCGCCCAAGCCCGCCCCGGCACTCCCTCTCCAGCCTTTTCATCTTAAGACGGGCGCCCTGCCGTGCCGCGGCGACTATCCGCGCTCCCGCCGAGTTCTCCTTCACGGCCGCACCACCGCGATCTCCGTGGCCAAGTTCGACAGGTCCTCCCCGGCGCGGGAATTCTTCCGCAACGGCGAGGCTCACGAGATTCTCTTCGTCCAAGAGGGGCGCGGCGTCCTCGAGACGGAGTATGGGGAACTCCCCTTTGAACCGAGGCTCTATCTTGTCGTCCCGAAGGGGACCACCATGCGCCTCGAGCTGGAGACGCCGCGGGCCTTTTTCCTCGTGATTGAATCCGCCTACCCAATCGAGTTTCCCCCCCACTACCTCAACCCCGACGGCCAGGCGACGCTCATGTCCCCCGTGGTCGAGACCGAAATCGCTCTGCCCAAGCTCCAGAAGCCCCGGGACGTCCGCGGAGACCATGCCGTCCTCGTCAAGCACGGAGGAGGCCGTCTCACTCGGCTCACGCTCGGCCACCATCCCTTCGACCTCGTGGGCTGGGAAGGGGCGCTTTATCCCTTCAGCTTCGAATGCTCGCGCCACCATTCGATCGCCCGGGAGATCCACACGGCCCCGCCGGCAAGGCAAACCTTCCAGTCGGGCTCCGCCCCCCACAACGGCTTCTCGATCTGCACCTTCCGCGGGCAAATCGAAGGCTGGCACCCCGACGACGTTCCGGCGCCCTACGCGCATTTCAACGCCGATTCCGACGAGATGATGTTTTTTTCCGACACGAGCTACGGCGCCCGGCAAGGCGTCATCGAGCCGGGCTCGATGACCTTCCACCCCGGGGCGCTCCCGCACAGCCCGCACGGCGACGCCGCGAAGCGCTCCTTCGCGCAGCGCGGCAAGCTCTCCCATTATCTGGCCGTCATGCTCGACACCTTCTTCGAGCCCCTCGAGATCACGCGGGAAGGCTGGGCCTGCGCGCAGAAGGACTATCCCTTGAGCTGGGCGAAGGCGGAGGGAGCCTCGGGGGCCGTCCTCTCCGCGTAGGCCGAGCGGCATCGCCATCATGGAATTCGACGTCGAAGCCATTTCCCCGCGCGAGCGTTACGCGCTCCTCATCGCGAGCATCCTCCCCCGCCCGATCGCCTGGGTCTCGACGGTCAGCCAAGCGGGCGTCACGAACCTGGCCCCCTTCAGCTTCTTCACGGGCATCACCGGAAACCCCATGTCCCTGTGCTTCGCGCCCGTCAACTCGCGCGACGGCGTCGCCAAGGACACCCTCGTCAACGTCCGCGAGACGGGGGAGTTCGTGGTGAACGTCGTCACGGAAGACAACGTCGAGAAGGCGAATCTCACCTCGGCGACGTATCCCCATGGCGTCAGCGAGTTCGAGAAGGCGGACCTGACGCCCGTCCCGAGCGTCCTCGTGAAGCCCCCCCGAGTCAAGGAATCCCCCATCCACATGGAGTGCCGCGTACTCCAAATCGTCACCGTGAGCGACGGCGCGCTCGGCGGCAATCTCGTCATCGGGAAAGTCGTCCGATTCCACGCCGACGATTCGCTCCTCCGGGACGGCGCCCTACCGCACGACCGCGTCCGAGCCGTCGGGCGCCTGGAGGGCGCCTGGTATTCGAGGACCCGGGAAGCCTTCGAACTCGCGCGCCCCAAGTGACGGACTCCCCGCGCCGAATCCTCGCGATCCAAACCGCCTACCTGGGCGATTGCGTCCTGACGCTGCCGCTTTTGCGCGAGGCGAAGGCCCTTTATCCCCAATCCAGGCTCTCCGTCCTGACGCTGCCGAGGACGGCCGCCCTGTTCCAGGAATTTCCGGCGGTGGATGACGTCCTCGCGGACGACAAACGCGGCGCGGATTCCGGGATTCTCGGCGCGCTGCGGCTTGCCGGGCGCCTCAAGAGCCGCGGCTTCGACCTGGCGATCATCCCCCACCGTTCTCTGCGCAGCGCGCTCTTGGCCCTGCTCGCCGGCATCCCGCGGCGCGTCGGCTTCGCGAGCAGCGCCGGATGGTTCCTGATGACTCACCGCGCGCCCTTCGACTGGGCGACGCACGATCTCGATCGGAATCTGAGCCTGCTCAAGGCCCTTGATCCCTCTCTTTCCCCCTCGAAGGACGTCTGGCGGGGCGTCGCGGCCTCGGACCAGGCTCGGGCCTCGATCGCGGCCCGATGGGGAAGCCTTCGCCTGGCGCCCGGCGCTCCCGTCGTCGGCCTCCATGCCGGCTCGGCGTGGGGGACGAAACGCTGGCCCGAAGACAGATGGGCCGAGCTGTGCCGCCGGCTCAAGTCTCAAGGATTCGAGCCCCTTCTCACCGGGGGACCGGACGACGCGACGCTGTCCTCGCGGGTGGCGGCCGCCTCGGGGGCGGCGAGCCTCGCGGGCATGACGGGACTCGGCGAACTCAAGGCTCTCATGGAAAAACTCTCCCTCTTCGTCACCAACGACTCGGGCCCCATGCACGTCGCCTGCGCCATGGGCGTCCCGGCGCTCGCGATCTTCGGCCCCACCACCCGCGGGCTCGGCTTTTTTCCCTACGGCGCCCGAAACGAGGTCGCCGAGGTGGAGCTTGGATGCCGCCCCTGCCCGGGCTCGCTTCACGGCCCCATGACATGCCCGCACGGACACTTTCTCTGCATGAAGCTCATCACGGTCGACGAGGTCTTCTCGCGGGCGATGCGCATGCTCTCGGGAAGGGAAAAGGCAAACAGGAAAAGGAAGGAGGCGAGCAGGGGCCTTCTTACGATTTTCTTGGCCCTTTTTCCTTTTTCCTTTTCCCTTTTCCCCTTATGAGCGGGCGCATTCCGGGAGGCTTGAGCGCCGTCCTGATCGCCAAGGACGAGGAAAAAAACCTCCCCGCGGCGCTCGAAAGCGTCAAGGGGATCGCGGACGAGATCATCGTCGTCGTGGACGATCGGACGAAGGACAAGACGGCCGAGATCGCGCGCGCGGCGGGGGCGAAGGCCGTCCCGCGCCGCTTCGACGGCTTCGGGACCCAGAAGCAGGCGGCGCTCGATCTCGCGACCAAGGAGTGGGTGCTGTCCCTCGACGCCGACGAGCGCGTCGAGCCGGCGCTGGCCTCCGAGATCGTTGAAAAGATCGCCCGAACGCCCCCCGACTCCGGGCCGTCCGGCTTCGAGGCGCCGCGCCGCGTCCTTTTTTTGGGGCGCGAGATGCGCCACGGCGGGCTCGGCCGCGAGAAGATGTTGCGACTATTTCGCAGGTCTCGCGGGAGATTCGACGGCGCGAGCATCCATGAACGCGTGATCGTCGACGGCGCCGTCGACAGGCTCGCCCACCCGATCACGCACGAGACCTATGCCAGCATCTCCGACTATTTGCGCAAAATGGAGCCCTACTCCACGCTGGAGGCCCGCAAGAAGTTCGACCGCGGCCAACGCTTCCATTGGTGGCAGCACGCGCTCCCGGCCTGGGAGTTTCTAAGGCGCTGGCTCCTGAAGGGCGGTTTTCTCGACGGCCGGGAAGGCTTCGCCTGGGCGGGGCTCTCGGCCTTCCATTATTGGGTCAAATGCCTCAAGCTTCGCGAACTGGAACTTCGGCCGAACCGCGCCCTCCCAGGACGCTTGGGCCCGCGATGACCCGCCTTCCCATCCTCATGTATCACCGTGTCGGGACCCCGCCCGTCGGCTCCAAGCTCGCGGACCTCTGGGTTTCGCCGGATGAACTCCAGGCCCAACTGGGCTATTTGAAGGCCGGCGGATGGTCCCCGATGCTTTTTTCCGAACTCCGGAAGGTCCTGGCGAGCGGGCATCCCTTCCCGCCCAAGCCCATCCTCGTCACCTTCGACGACGGCTACGCCAACAACTACGAGACAGGCTTCCCCATCCTCAAAAGGCTGGGCGTCAAGGCCGGCATTTTCCTCGTCCATGAGACGATGGGGCGTCACAACGCCTGGCACGATCCCGCGGGAGAGCCCTGGGTTCCGATGATGAGCCTCTCTCAGGCCCGTGAAATGCAGGACTCGGGGCTCGTCGATTTCGGCTCGCACACCATGCGCCACCCGCGCCTCACTCGCGTCTCCCTCGAAGAGGCCCGATGGGAGATCGAGGAAAGCCGCCGCCGGCTCGAGAAGGACTTGGGACGAGAGATCTCCGCCTTCGCCTACCCCTATGGGGCGGGGGCCAAGGACGAGAAGCTTCGCGCCCTGGTTCGCGGCGCCGGATACGCCTTCGACTTCGGCACGCGCCCGGGAGCCACGAGGCTGCCCTGGGCCTTCGAATCGGGGGCCTTCCGGCGCCTCTTGGTTCCCGGGGGCGCGCCTCTTTGGCGCTTCAAGCTCTCGCTGGCCTTGGAGCCCTGGCGCCCGTGAAAAAGATCCTCGTCATGCAGCTGAGGCATTCCGGGGACGTCCTTTTGACGCTTCCGGCCGTGAAGCTGCTGCGCCGCGGCTTCCCCGACGCCACGATCGACTTTCTCGTCGACGCCCCCCACGACCAAGCGCTTCTCGGCTCGCCCGACATCGACAACGTCGTCGTCTACGACCGGACGAGCGCGCTCGGGATGCTGGCCGCCGCCAGGCGGAGGCGCTACGACTGCACGATCGACTATTTGGGGACTCCCCGCACCGCCATCCTGGGAGCGGCCTGCGGGGCGGCGGTGCGCGTGGGCTACGCGCGAGTCTTTCACCGCTGGGCTTATAACAGGCTCTACGTCGTTCCCCCGGGTTCGCGCTACGTCGCGGTGGAGAAGATGAATCTTGTCTCCAGGATGTTCGGGCTTCCCGAGGGGAAAATCGAGTTCAACGTCCGCCTTCCGGAGGCCGCGCGCGAAAGGGCCAAGGCGTTCCTGGCGCCGGTTCTGGATGCCGGCCGCCCCCTCGTCACCATCGCCCCGGGCTCCCAGCGCCATTTCAACCGGTGGTTCCCTGATCGCTACGCCCCGCTCATCGACTGGCTCCATGAGTCGTTCGGGGCCGCGGTCCTCCTCCTCTGGGCCCCGAAGGAAAAGCCGATGGCGGAGGAAATCGCCTCTCTCTGCCGACGCCCCCCCCTCCTGAGCCCCGGAACGGCTGGCCTCGCGGACTTGGCGGCATTCCTGGAGCTGGCCGACCTTCACATCGGAGCCGATAACGGCGGCAAGCATGTCGCGACGGCCGTCGGCGCCGCCACCTTCACCATCTACGGCCCCCATGATCCCGTCAGTTGGACTCACCCGGATCGATCCCGGCACCGCTATATCAAGACGGGCGCCTGCCTCTGCGAGCACGACGTGCGCCGCAAGCACGCCTGCCGCGATCTCGCCTGCCTGCGCGCGGTGACCGTCCCGGATGTCGAACGGGCCGTCGGGGCTTTCCTGCCGGAGATCCTCGCGAAAAAAACCGCGAGGAGATCCGCATGACGGACGCCGCGGCGACCAGGGAACGGCTTCTTAAAAAGTCCTGGGGGAAACTCCTTTTGGGCCTCTTGTCCCTCATCTACGGAGCGGCGGTGTCCTTGCGAAGCCTCCTCTATCGCGCCGGGATCCTGCGCTCGCGTCGGCTCAAGGCCCGGGTCGTCTCGATCGGGAATCTCACCGTCGGCGGCACGGGGAAAACCCCGGCGGTGCTCCTTGCGGCCGCGACGCTCAAGAAACATGGAACCTCGATCGCGATTCTCAGCCGGGGTTATGGCGGGAAAGGCTCCGGACAGGATGTCACGACCCTGCTCGACGATCGGGAGGTCCCCTCCGCCCAAGAATGCGGCGACGAGCCCTGGATGATGCATCAGACCCTCATGGGCCAAGGCATCCCCATCCTCGTCGCCAAGAACCGCTCCCAAGCCGGTGAACTCGCCGTCACTTTCTACCATTCCGAGGTCATCATTCTCGACGACGGCTTCCAGCACCTCAAGCTTGACCGGGATCTCGACATCGTCTTGGTCAACGCCCTGCAGCCCTTCGGCGACGGCCATCTTCTTCCCCTCGGATTTCTCAGGGAGCCGCGCCGGGCGCTCCATCGGGCCGGCCTGATCGTGCTGACGCACTCGGACCGCGCCCACAAGAGCCGTCTCGAATCGATCGAGGCCGAAATCAAGGAGATCAACCCGCGGGCGCCGATCGTCCACGCGAGCCATAAGGCGGATTTCCTCATGGACTTAAAGACCGGGAAAAAAAGCCCGCCCGCGGAGCTTGCGGGGCGCAAGATCGTCTCTTTCTGCGGCATCGCCGAGCCGGAATCGTTCGAGGCATCGCTCCTTGAGCTCGACGCGAAGATCGCGCAGAAATGGCGCTATCCGGACCATCACCCCTATGCCCCTCGCGAGATCAAATCGCTTCAACACATCCGAGACGGCATGCCGGTCGTCACGACGCTGAAGGACTTCACTCGATTTCCTCCGGGCTGGGCGGACGCTCTCGACGGCGAGGTGTACGCCCTCGGGATCAAACTTCATCTTTCGAAAGGACGCGAGGCCTGGATTTCGGCGCTCGCGTCCCTGGTTCCTCCCCAATGAATCGCGTCATGCGGTCCTTCTTGCTCGCGGCCGCGGCGGCGAAGGCGGCCCTCGGCCTCGACCTCTTCGGCGACGCCGTCGCGCCGGCGGATATCGACGTCCTCATGACGGGACCCGCGGCGCCCTCCAAGACCTACAAGCGCCTGACGGTCTTTCCGGAGAAGCTTCGCTATCAAATCTTCATGGG
>DAHVWT010000071.1 GCA_027327915.1 Elusimicrobiota bacterium | reverse complement strand
AGTGGGGCGATATCCCCTCTCGTCCATCATGCAGCAATTGCTGACCGCCTACTGCAAGTATTACAACTTTCGCCACGAGCGCACCGGGCATGTCTTCCAGAGCCGTTTCAAAGCCATCCTTTGCGATCGCCATGCTTATCTTTTAGAGCTTCTGCGCTACATCCATCTCAACCCTGTGCGCGCCGGCATCATCGAACGCCCGGAGCAATGGCCCTACTCCGGCCATCGCGAACTTCTGGCGAAACGCTCCGATTCCCTGGTCGATCGGCGCTTCCTGCTGAGCCTCTTTCATCCCCAAGAAGACGCGGCGCTTCGGCTCTATCTTGAATTCATCTCAGCCGGCGCCGGGGGAGGCCGCCGCCCCGATTACTATCCCTCCTCCGGACGATTGATGCCGGCCGACGAGGCGCGCCCCGTCCCGTCCGGCGAGGATCAACAGTCGATGCCAGATCTCCACGATGAGCTCCTTCCCCGGATGAGCGCGCAGGAGCTCGGCCAAGAGTTCGCCCGGAATGCCGGAATTTCCACGTCCATCTTAACGTGCGTCGGCCGGAAGCGGCGGCTCGCGGCCTTGAAACGAAGTTTCGCCAAGCTCGCTCTTGGCCGGGGAATCCGCGCCTGCGAGATCGCGGCCTACCTTCACTGCTCTTCAGCCGCGATATCTCAATGGCTTGACAAGGAAACGGCCGAAGAGACCCGCTCCATAACTTAAAAACTTAATGCCAGGCACCGGAGTCGGAGTTCGGCGAGCCTCCGGGGGGTGCCGATGTCGTGATGCGGCGCGCCGGCCGGAAAGGCGTAGACGCCGCGCTGAAGAGCCCGGGGGAAGACGTCCTTTTCGATCGAGGAGGCCCCGGGGCCTATGAGCTTCCAGAATTCGCGATCGAGGATGTAGATGCCGGCGCTGAGCATCCGGCCGGGGCCCGGCTCGCGCTCGCAAAACTTGGAGACCCGGCCGTTCGGTCCGATCTCAAGGAAGCCGCCGTCCACGCGGTCTCCCGGAGGGATGAAGGCCAGCGAGGCGATCCCGCCGCGGCTTTCGTGGAAATCCGCGAAAGAGGAGAGATCCAGATCGCAGAGGGAGTCCCCGTTCATCACGAGCGCCGAATCGCCTTTCAAAAGACCGCGGCAGGCCCCCAGCGCCCCGCCGGTCCCGAGCGGCGAGCTTTCCTGGGAAAACACGATCGTGGCGCCCGGGCGCGGCGAGGATTCATAGTACCCGCGCACTTCGTCGCCCCGGTAGCCGGTGCAGAGAATGAAGCGGGAAAGGCCCTGCCGGGCGGCCCAGCCGATGACGCGGTCCAAGAAGGGCCTGCCCCCCACCGGGAGCATGGCCTTTTGCCGCCCGGGCGCGACCGACTGGAGCCTCGTTCCCAGTCCGCCGCAAAGGACCACGGCGTCCATCTCCCGAAGCGCCCCCCGGCCGCGCCGACCGCCCCCGCGGCGATATCCCCCCTGCTCGGGACGATCGCTTAAAAACGGACTGTCCGGCACCGGGCCATTTTACTACATGGTGCCTGGCATGAAGTTTTTAAGTTATCATGACGCAGGGCTTCATAATTTAAAAACTTCATGCCAGGCACCGGAGCCAAGGCGAGCCTCGTCATCCCCACCTACAACCGGGAGGAGCTCCTGGTCGACTCGTTGCGCGACGCCCTCGACTCCGACTACCCGAATCTCGAGATCATCGTCGTCGACCAGACCCCCCGGCACAAGCCCGAGACGGAGGCGTTCCTCAAGTCCGTCGAGGGCCGCGTCGTCTGGATCCGCGCGCGGGAAACGGGGCTTCCCAAGGCGCGCAACGCCGGGCTGCGGAAAGCCACCGGCGACTACATCATCTTCACGGACGACGACGTCCGCTTCGAGCGAGACTTCGTCTCCCGGCACGTCCGGGAGCTTGAGGACGGGGCCGACGTCGTCCAAGGAAGGATCATCGAGGGCGCGGGCAACCCCAGCGAGTCCCCCCAATGGATGAGCTTCTGGATCCGCGTCTCGGGTTCCAACGATTGCCCGCGGCGCGGCGACATCAACACCTTGACGGGCTGCAATTTCAGCCTCAAGCGCTTGGTTTACGAAAAAATCGGCGGCTTCGACGAGCGGCTGCTCAACCCCTCCCTGCTCGAGGACGGCGACTGGGCCATCCGGGCGCACAAGGCCGGCTTCCGCCTGCGCTATTCCCCCCTGCCGGCGCTGCGCCATCTGCGAAGCGGGCAGGGCGGGGTCGACACCGGGGTCGAAAACCAGTTCCTCAGCAAGAACTACTATCTCTGCTGCTTCCTCTACGCCTACAAAAACCATCATCCCCTGGCCGTGCTCAACTACGCCGTCCGCCTTCACCTGCGCGGGCTCAAGGCGCTGTTCCGGACGATCCGCGCGGCGCGCCGGGAAGCCCGGGACCTTCTCGCGCGGGGATGAGCTGGCTCTCCGGCGCCGCGCGGCTTCGGCGCTTCTCCCTCGCCCTTCTCGCCCTGAGCCTGCCGCTCTCGTTGGGCCTGACGAACGCGGCCTTGGCCCTGCTCACCGCCGCGCTGCTGGCGGAGCGCCGGGCCGCCCCCGGCGCCTCGAGGCTCGCCCTCGAGTCGCCCGCCGTCCGCGCCCTGGCGCTCTACGTTCTGTGGGGCTTCGTCGACTCCCTCTTCGGCCTCGACCCCGCCGCGAGCCTCCGTTTCGTTTTCCAGCACGGGCTCCACATGCTCTGGGCCCTGGTCCTCCTCCTCGCCGCCCTCCAGAAAGCCGACGACCGGGAGATCGGGGCCTGGATGGGGCTGGGCTTCGCCGCGGCGGTTCTCGTGGGTCTGGGACAGGCGGCGCGGGCGTTCGCCCTCTCCGGCCTTCCCGCCGTCTTCCGCTCGGCGCACGGCTTCGTCCATCCCCTCTATTACGGCCAAATCCTGGCCCTGGGCCTCATCGCGGGCTATCTGGGCGCCGGCGCCCGCGGGCTGGGGGCCGGCACCCGCCGCGCTCTTGAGGGGCTTTTGCTCCTCGGTTTCGCCGTCTTCTACATCAACCAGACCCGCAACGCCTTCCTGGGCCTGCTCGCGGCCGCGGCCGTCCTGCTTCTCGCCTCCCCGAGGAAGGCCGCGCGCCTCTCGTTTTTGGCGCCGCTCATCCTCGCCGGCGCGGCTCTCTGGTCGATGAACCGGCTCCAGCCGGGCCATTCCTTGGCCTCGGCGTTCTCGACGGTCGAGAAAGCGGCGCCCGCGGCGAGCTCGCTCACGGCCGACAGCGACCACACGCGGCTCATGCTGGCCGCCGTGGGTTGGACGATGTTCCGGGACCATCCCTGGCTGGGGGTCGGCCCCGACCAGTTCCACGCGGCCTACCCGCGCTATTACGCGCGCAAGCTCGAGGGAACGGCCGTCTGGGGCGACGCCCACAATTTCTACCTCAACACCCTCGCCACCCAAGGCGTCCCCGGCCTCCTGGCCCTGCTCGGCTTTTTCTACATGCTGGGCCGCGAACCCTGGCTCGCGACGCTCAAGCGCCCCTCGTGGAAAAGCCGCCTGGCGCTCGCCGCCACGGCCTGCTTTGCCGTCATGAGCTTTTTCGAGGTCCACCGTCAGCAGGCGACGACTCTCTTTATTTTCCTATGGGCCTGGGGGATGGCTCGGGCGGAGTCTCAGCCTTAGGAGGAAGGCGGCGAGTCCGCCGCAGAGGCCCTGGAACGCGCCCAAAAGCCGCGGCAGGCGCGAGAGGACGAGGGCTTTTTCGCCCCGAAAATCGGCTTCGTAGATACGGCGGGCGACCTCCGCCGGGTCCCGCCGGGCCAACGCCTCTCCCGGCGGCCCGGAGGGCGCTCGGTCTTCGGCCTGGACCGCGTCCCGCCGCCGCCACGCGCCCGGGAGCTTGAAGTCCCCGTGGAGCCGCGCCTTCTCGTTGAAAGCGGTCGCCATCGCGCCCGGCCAGACCTTGAGAAACTCCACGTTCTCCAGCGAGCGCTCCATCTCCGCTATATAAAGGAAGTCCCGGAGCGCCCTCTTGCCGAGGGCATAGGGGGCAAGCCCCGGCATGAGAAAATCCCCCGCCCCCGAGAGGATCACGACGAATCGCCGGCACAGGCCCGCCCGGGAAAGCCCCAGCACGATCTCGATGGGCGAGAGGGCGTGGAGCCGGAGGGACTCGGCGAAGGCCTCGGCGGGCAGGTCGCGCAGAAGCCCCGCCTGGCAGCTTCCCGCCGCGATCAGGCATCGGGAAAAGCGCCGCCCCGACTCCCGCGCCCGGCAAAGCCAGCGCTCGACGGCCCCGGCGTCCGATAAATCGAGGTCTTGGCGGGTCAGCGCGAGCACCCGATGCCCGCGCCCGCGGTAAAGCTCGGCCAAGGCCTTGCCGAGCCCGCTTCCGGCGCCGAAAACGACGACTTCGTCCTCGGGTTGGCTCATCCGGGTTGATCCACGAGGCGGCGGGCGGCCAGGCGGGCCAGCTGCATGATCGCGAGCATCGGGTTGACGCCGGGCGCGGAGGGAAACAGGCTCGCGTCGACGACATAGAGCCCCCGCGACCCGTGCGGCCGGAAGGAGGGGTCCACGGCTCCCGTCCCCGGGGAGCTTGAAAGCCGGCAGGTTCCGAAAATGTGGCCCACCCCCAGATGGAAATGCCGCGGGTCGAGCGGCGCGCGGGCGAGCGCCTCCACGTCGGCTCTCGCCGCCACCGCCGCCGGCCCGCCGAAGATGCCCGGGTAGACGAGGGGGGCGCCGATTTCCAGCAAAAGCTCCGCGAGCCGGCAGGCGCCGAAGCGGAGGGCCTCGAGATCGCGCGGGTCCGGCTCGAAGCGAATCCTCGCCCCTCCCGATCCGAAAAGCCCCGGGTCCACGCGGCCCTCGGCGCGGGAGCGCACGCTCGCGGTCCAGCTGGAGAGCCTCTCGGCGTTTTTGAAAAGGCGCACAAGCTCCTCCCCGGAGACCGGCGCGCGCGCGAGCAAAAGCTCGGGCGGCAGCAGCTGGGTCGCGAGCTTGACGCCCCGGCCCGCGAATTGGAGGATCTCGATTCCCTGCGGGGGGCCTTGGACTTCCCGCGCGTCGCGGCCGAGAACTCCGAGCGTGCCCGCGCCCAGATGGCAGAGGAAATGCCGCCCGATGTGGGGGTTTTGAAGGCCGCTCGCGCGCAGCAGAAGCGGCGAATGCGCCGCTCCCGCCGCCAGGATCACCGCCCGGCCCGCGCGCACGACGCGGCGCTCGCCCCCCCGCTCGATCTCGACCGCCGTCGCCCGCCCTCCCTCGAGGATGATCCGGCGGGCCCGGGCGTTCGGGACGACCCGGGCGCCGCGGCTCATCGCGTCGGGGATATAGGAGGCCTCCATCGAGAGCTTGCCGCCGGAGGGACAGCCTTGAAGGCAGCGTCCCGTCTCCCGGCAGCCGGGCGCGCCGCGCGACATCGCCTCGTAGCGCCAGCCCAGCTTCCGGAGGGCTCCCGCGACCGGCAGGCCCTCAAGGAGAGGCGCCAGATTGGCCTTGATCCCGAGATCCCGCTCGACCGCCGCGGCGTCCTTTTCCAATTCCTCGAAGGGAATCTCCCGGGCGAGCCCCGGGTCGCGGGCCCACTCCTCGTAAATCTCGCGGGGAAGCCGGTGCGTGATCGCGCCGTTGATCACGGTCGAGCCCCCGACGCAGCGGCCCTGCATGACGGGGAAGACGGAGCGCCCCGTCGCGGCCTGAAAGCCCATGTCGCGAAACATCGTCCGCATCGCCTCATAAAGCTCTTCCTTGAAGTCGGGCGTGCGATGCCACCCTCCCTCCTCGAGGACGACGACGTCCTTGCCCGCCCGGGCGAGGACCTGGGCCGCGACGGCGCCCGCGGCTCCCGAGCCGATGACGACGTAATCCGCCCCCGCCGGCGGCGGGTCCGCGCGCCTCCCCCCGCTTTCCTCTTTCCCGTCGGCGGGAGCGAGCGGACCGGACTCGGGATGAAGGCCCGGCGGCAGAAGGACCCGGCGCACGGCGGGGTCGCGCAGGGCCGCGACGAAGGCGTGGCCGCGCAGGGCATAGGCCATGAGGCGCAGCGGGTAAATCCTCGAACCCAGGAGTTGGGCGGCCGCGCGCTCTTTGTCCCCGGGCCAAAGCCGGATGAGGAGCGACGCGACCGTCAGGGCCAGGGCCGCGGGCATCGGCGCTTCCCGCCAAAGGTCTTCCAGGTAACGCTCCGTCCCCCAGGAAGACTCAACCGCCGGATGCGGCAGGAAGGCCCCGAGGGCCGAGCGGGAGAGCTTCCTTAATAAGGCCTTCACTAGCCCACGATGTTGCGGTCGCGCTTCTCGTGCTGGACGAAGAGATACTCCAGCTGGGAGATCCGGCCGGCGAGGGCCGCGCCCAGGGCCAGGCCGTGGTCCACGGCGTAGTCGCTGTTGTCGTACTCGCCGGCGGAGAAGCGGCCCGTCAAATGGAGGTTGTGGATCTTCTTGAGCCCGTGGTGAATCTCGTGGAAGGCCCGTCGCGACTCCAGGTCCGGGACGACGTAGGCGAACTCGACGCGCTCGACGCGCGCCGCCGTGACGCGGGCCTCGTCGACATACGGGAGCCGGCGCAGGTCCTCGCGCACCCGCCGGACGATCTCCTCGTCCGAGAGCTTCCCCTCCTCCCCCCCGCGGGGGTAGGTGACGTCGGCCACGACCAGGGATTTCCCGGGCTCGACCGTCTCGCGGCTGTAGGCGTTCTGCTCGAAGAGGCGGTTGAACCAGAACTCCTTCTCGGGGAAAATCAGGGTGCGGTAGGGCAAGGCGCGGGGCCCCTCGAACTCGAGGGCGACGAGGAACATCGAGCGGAACTTGGCGCCGCGCGCCTTCTCGAGGAGCGGCCCGGCGTCGAAGCCCCGGAGGATTTCCAGGAGCTTGACGATCGGGATCGTGGAGACGAGATCGAGGCCCTCCCCCGACAGGCGCTCCGAGCGGCCGCCGACCTCGTAGTCCACCGCGACGACGCGGTCCCGGCTCACCTCGATCCCCGTCGGCAGGGCCTCGTAGATCACCTTCTGGCCGCGCCTCTCGAGGTAGTCGGCCATGTTGTCCCAGAGCTGCTGGAAGCCCTTGCGGGGATAGTAGAAGATCGAGGGGTTGAGGTCCTGATGCGGGAAAAGCGCCTTCTTGAGCACCACCATCGGGTGCACCAGGGCGAAGCGCTGCTCGACGAAGGCCGGGTCGATTCGTCGGGGCTCGATCCAGACCTTCTCCGCCATCGGCGCCACGATCGTGTCGTAGAAGCGGCGGCCGAAGCTCGAGACGACGGTCGACTCGAAGTCCTCCCGCTCGAAGCGGCGCACGATCCAGGCCAGCTTCGAGGCGAGAAAGCTTCCGGCGAAGGCGACGATCTCCCAGAGAGACGCCGGAGAGACCCAGTCGACGACCCGGGGCGGGAACTGATAGAGCCGGCCGTGGAACTGGACCCCGTGCTGGCTCTTGTTGACGAGGCAGTCGGGGCCCAGAAGCTCCTTGGCGAGCACCCGGATGTTTTTGAGGTTCGGGGAGAGCCGGTGCGGTCCGAAGTCGACCCGGTGGCCTTTCCAGGAGAAGCTCCCCGCGAGGCCTCCGGGGACCGTCTTTTTCTCGATCACCCAGACCGGGCGGCCGGCGCCGCTCAAGGAGACGCCCAGGGCGGTCCCGAGCCCCGCGGGGCCCGCTCCGAGGACGACCACGGCGTTGGAACTCCGGCTGGAGGGCCGTCCCGTCTCCATCTTTGGTATGATAACAAAGATCGGTGCCTGGCATTAAGTTTTTAAGTTATTCATGGGACACGGCCTTAATCGCGCGGCCCTCGTCATCGGCGGGTCGGGGCAGATCGGCTCGCGCCTCATCCCAGAGCTGGCCGCCGCGGGCTACGAGCCCCGCGGGACCTACTGGAAAAACCCGGCGCCGGGGCTGTGGCCCCTCGATTTGTCCTCCCCGGACGCCGTCGAGGAGGCGATCGCGGACTTCAAGCCCGATCTCTGCGTCCTGAGCGCCGCGATGACGCACGTCGACCGCTGCGAGGACGAGCCGGAGCTGGCCCGGAAAATCAACGCCGAGGCCCCGGGCCGGGCCGCCAAGGCCTGCCGGGCGCTCGGCGCGAGGCTCTGCCTTCTCTCGACCGAGTACGTCTTCGACGGGACGGCGGGGCCCTACGACGAGAGGGCGAAGCCCTCCCCCCTGAGCGTCTACGGCCGCACCAAGCTCGCGGGCGAGGAGCGGGTCCTGGAGGAAAGCCCCCGCAACCTCGTCGCGAGGACGACGGTGGTCTTCAGTTGGAGCCCGGGAGGCAACAATTTCATCATGCAGCTGCGCCAGAGCCTGGGCGCGGGACGGGCGATGCGCGTCGCGGCGGACCAGGTTTCGACGCCCACCTACGCCCCCGACTTGGCGAAAGCCCTGGCCCGGCTCCTGGTCCTCGAGGACTCCGGGATTTGGAACCTGGCCGGCCCCGATCTTCTCGGCCGCTGCGATTTCGCGCTTCAGGCCTGCCGCGCGCTCGGCCTTCCGGAGTCCCTCGTCGAGCCCGTCGCGACGAAGGATCTCCAGCAGCGCGCCCCGCGCCCGCTCCAGGCCGGGCTGGCGACGGGCAAGCTGCGCGCGAGGCTGGGCCCCACGATCCGGGGCGCGCGCGAGGCCCTGGAAGACATCCGCCGCCTGGCGCCGCGGCCCACACCGGCGGCCGC
>DAHVWT010000070.1 GCA_027327915.1 Elusimicrobiota bacterium | reverse complement strand
CGCGGACCTCGTCAACAACACCAGCTCCGCCACGGTCGCCAACAACTCGGGGGCGCAAACGGAAACTTGGGAGCTCTCCACGCTCGCCAGCTCGATCGACCAGGGCTCAAGCGGCGCCTGGACCTTGGTGACCTCGACCGCCCCCAGCCTGCCCGGCGCCGACCAGTTCGCCCTGCAGGCCGTGTTCGGCTCGACCAACACCACGGCCTCCGGCTGCCCCGCGGGAACCGCCGCCGACTGGAACGCCGGCTACGCCGCGCCGCTCACGACCAGCGTGCAGACCTACACGAGCACGCTCTTCGCCGACGCGAGCCTCAACACGAGCGGCGGCTCGCCGGACCCCGACAACCCGGCCATCACCTCGGTCGGCAACAACGGCGACATGGAGGCCGGAGACTCCCGGGCCCTGTGCTGGAGGATCATCACCCCGAGCTCCATCTCCACGGTCGACAACCAGACCGTCCAGCTCGTCGTCACCGCCGCCAACCCCTAGCGAGGTCCGGCGCTCAGGAGCAAGGGATGGACGCATGACGCGATCGAGGGACCCGGCCAAGCCGGGAGCCCGGGAGGACGGATGAGCCCGTGAGAATGGGCCGAGACCCCGCGAAGGGGTCGGGGGACGCATGAGCCGATAGGCCTATGCGCGACCTTAATTTGAGTCCGCCGCGGCCTCCGGGCCGAGGGCATAAACCGCCGGGTTTGGCCCGGAGGGCTCTCGTCGCCCTGGCCGTTTCAGCGCTTTTGCCGATTTGGGGAGCGCTCGGCCCCCCGCGCGTCCGCGCCGCCGGGGCCAAGGTCGATATCGACGTCGGCATCACCGCCGGCATGGCCGATATCACGAATTTAGCCGTCTCGCCGGGGGCGGCGACGGGGACGCTCATCCTCTCCTGGACGGAGCCGGACGGCAAGGGGCTCGTGCTTCCGACCGCCTACGACATCCGCGTCTCGACCGCGGGCGAAATCATCAACAACGGACAATTCGATGCGGCGCTGCCGCTCTCAAGCTTCACCTCCACCTCGCCGCCCACGCCCGGCCCCGGAGGCGGACTCGCAAGCCTCACCGTCACGGGCCTGGCGCCGAGCCTCGACTACTGCTTCGCGATTCGGGAGCACGACTCGAACAGCCCCGAGGAGATCGGAGCCTGGATCCGCAACGCCAGCGCGGGCTGGAACGTCGGCAATTGCGCCTACCCGACAGCGCCCATCGCCTCGCCGGCGAATCCGACGGCGACGGCGGGCCTCGAGACGACAATCCTTTCCTGGAACGCCCCCTCTCCCCTGCCGGCGAATCTCGCTTACTACGGGATCTACCGCTCGACCCAAGCGGCATCCGGCTTCGTGAACCTGGCGACGACCACGGCGACGGGCTTCACGGACGAGATCGCCGCCGGGGCCCTGCCGCTTCCCAATACGTTCTATTACTACGTTGTTTCCGTCTCCACCTCCGGAGGCCAAAGCGCGCCGACTCCGACCGTCTCCACCTCCCCCTACACGCTCCCGCCGATGGAGCCCCTGGGCCTCAACGTCTCCACCACCGCGACGAGCGTCACCCTCTCGTGGTCCCCCACGACGCGCTTCGGCGACGGAACGCCCTTCTACAACCACGCCGCGCCCAAGCCCTACGAGCTTGAGGGCTACGTCGTCATCCGCTCGACCGAGCTCTGCAGCGGCCAGCAGGTCGTCCTCTCGACGCAGACGATCGGCGCCACAAGCTTCACCGACGTCACCAACGGCGACTTCTACTTCTACCAGATCAAGTCCAGCAACACCCTCTCCGTCTCGACGAATACGCTCGTCCTTTCGAGCCTGGGCGACGCCCATCTCTTCCTCGACGACTGCGTCAGCCAAATGATGCTGACCCAAGCGCAAAACAACGAACTCTCGGCCGCGCGCAACGGACTCGGCGGCGACATCCAGATCGCCAGATCCTTCCGGCCGCAGGACACCGGCAACGGCATCGTCGCGTCGGCGGAATTCGTCCCCATGCTCAACGGTTCGACGCCGCTGCCGGACTTCACCTTCTCAAGCCCCGTTTCCGTGATCCTTCACTACGACACCTCCAATGGCCAGCCCCTGCTCCAAAGCGTCTCGACGCTCGGGCCCGGCGATCTCGGCCTCTATTGGTTCAATGGAGAGCAGTTCTACAAGGTCTACGGGCAGGTGGACACCTACACGCAGACGGTGCTCATCCAGAGCCCCAACCCCGGCATCTACCAGATACGGAGCCTCGAGAGGACGCAGTCGGGACCGGTTTTCGACGTGTCCAACGTCCTCAACCGCGTCATCACGCCCAACGGGGACGGGAAAAACGACGACTTCATCGTCATCTACGATCCCGGCCCCAATAACGTCGTCCCCTCGGGCCGCATCTACGATCTCAAGGGACACTACATCGCGAACATGAAGGTCGCGGGAACGGGCGTGCCCAACACGATCACATGGGACGGCAAGGCGACCAACGGACGCGTCGTCTCCGGCGGCGTCTACGTCTACGCGATCGCGGGCGGCGGCCAGAATTTTACCGGGACGGTGATCGTAGCGCGATAAACACATGAGGAGAAATCACATGAACAAGCTGGCGAAAATCCTGGCGGCGGCGGCGATTCTGGCGGGAGGAGCGGTTCTTCGCGCTCAGACCCCGGGATTCCATTTCTACGGCCCCATCGGGCGCTTTCTGACCCCGACCAGCCCGAGCGGCAATCAGACCGCCGTCATCTGCTTCGACAATCCCGCGGATCTGGGTGTTTCCGGGACGATTTACAGCCTCCTGGGGACGAAGATCACCGACCTGGGATCGAGAGAAGACGCCACCGGCACCGGCTGCCCGACGAAATTCCCGGGCCAGCTCAAACCCCAATACCTCAGCTGGAACGGCCAAGCCAACGGCGCGGCCGTCCATGGCGGCGTCTATCTCTACGTCGTAATCGCCGGAACCAAGAGCTACTCCGGGACGTTGGTGGTCGTGAGGTAATCCCATGCGCATCAAACTTCATCGTCTGATTTTAATAGCCTTCCTGGCGGCGCTGGGGGGCCCGCCCCCCGCGCAAGCCGCCTTCGAGGACCTGGGCGTCTCCGCCCGGGCCCTCGGCATGGGCGACGCCTTCACCGCGGTGGCCGACGACGTCTACGACATCTACTACAACCCCGCGGGACTGGCGACCCTGGATCAGCCCGAGATTGGAATCAGCTATTCCAAGCTCTTCCCGGGCCTGACCGACAACTCGAACCTCCAGAACTCCTTCGTGGGCTACGAAAATCCGATCGGGAGCGACGGCCGTTGGGGAACGGTGGGCTTCGCCTGGAACAACTTCGACCTGGCGGGGCTCTACCAGGAGAACTCCGCATACGCCTCCTACGGGAACGCGATCATCCCCGGGAAGCTCTACGGCGGAGCCAGCCTCAAGTACCTCGAGCGTTCGCTCAACGCCGGTTCCTTGGCCTCCAACGCCCTCTCCCCCACCGGCATCGCCACCGGGGAGCCCGACTCGGTGCTGCAGCATTCCTCGGAGTATACGCCCGACGCGGACCTGGGGCTTCTCTACAAGGTGATGCCGCGCTGGCGTGTGGGCGCCGAAATCCAGCACCTCTTCGCTCCCAACATCGCCTTCGACCCGACCCAGAGCGACCTTCTCGGCCGCGACTACAACCTCGGCGTCTCCTATAAAACGCCGTTCACGACGCTCGCGGGCGAGTACGACATCGTCGCCGACCCGGGCGGGTGGACGGACGAGATCGGGACGCTGGCCGGGGAGAAGTGGCTGCCGACCCTGATGGACGGGACCTTCGGCGTCCGGGGCTCCATCGCCCTCGGCAACAGGAGCTATTCCCAGGCGACCGCCGGCGTTTCCTATAAAATCCACAAGATCGAGTTCGACTACGCTTTCGACATGCAGCTGTCGGGCTTGACCCTGGGAGAAACCGGCGGAAGCCACCATATCGATATGACCCTGCGCTTCGGGCGCTCGAAGAAGGCGGCGCCTCTCTTCCGCGAGGCCCTGCTCGAGAACATGCCGGAGCTGGCGTCGATCGGAACGCCTGAATTCCGCTACGAGGAGGCGGCTGCCGGCCGCTACGCGGGGGCTGCGGTGCGCGAATTCCTCAAGGAGGCCAGGACCGCCGTCGTCGCCGGCCGCTTCGGGGAAGCCCGGGAGCGCGTCGGACAGGCCTTGGCCTTGAAGCCCGCGGACGCGACCATCCGCTCGGATTACGCGCGCTTAAAGACCGTGAGCGCGCTCTATCCCGACATCGCGGGCTTCACGGGCGATCCCGCGCGGGCCGCGATCTACGATGGAATCCTCAACTTCCTGGACGGGAAGGACCGGAGGGCGCTGCAAGACGTCTCCTACGCCGTCAACCTCGACCCATCGAGCGCGAAATTGATAGCCTTGAGAACCGCCATGGAGTCCGCCGCGCAAGCCGCGTTGCCGCGTCAAGCGACCGCCGCCCTTCCGGCGAGAATCCCAACGTCTCCAGCGGCGGCCGCGGCGGCCCCCGTCGCCGTTCCCCGAGCGCCGTCGCCCGCCCTGTCCGCGGCGGCGGTCCCGGCGACGATCACGGCTCCGGCTCCCGCCGGAAAGCCTTCCGAAGTCGCGTCCGACTCGGCGATTCTGGAGATGGCGCTGCGCCGGGGCGACTACGACCGGGCGATTGAGGCGGGCCGCCGCCTCGCCAAGTCCCATCCGAGTTCGCTTGTCTACCGGAGGCTCGGCATCGCCTACGCCGCGCGCATGGACTACGACGAGGCCCTCAAGGCCCTGCGCCTCGCCTACTCCTTGGAGGCGGATCCGGAAATCCGCAGCAAGCTGCGCTTCTACATCGAGGCCCTGGTCCCCGTCATCGAAAAGAGCCATCGAAGCGGTTCGGCGGCCAAGACGGCGCCTGAGCTGCTCTCGCCGGAGGAGGTCGAACAGCTCTACCAGAACGGGGTCGATCTCTACAGCCAAGGCAAGCTCCGCGACGCCGAAAAGGTCTTCAAGGCGGTGATCGAGGCCGATCCGCGGAACATGCCGGCGCGGCGGGCCTTGAAGCGCATCCGGACCGAGCTCTTGGAGCAGGGTCCATGAGCATCCGGGCGAGGCTCACCCTCTGGCTCTGCGGCATCCTCCTGGGCGTCATCTCGCTCATGGGAGGCGGCATCCTCCTGACCCAGTGGACGCTGGCCCAGCGCGCCGCCGCCGAGCAAATCGAGATCATCGGAAGCTCGATTCGGCGAGCGGCCTACGACGCGCTCCTCCAGTCGGACGACCTGCTCCTCGTCGGGAACATCAAATTCCTGGAGCGCCAGTACCCGGTCCTGGCATGGGCCGGCATCCATTGGAAGCGTCCCGGCGCCGGCCAATCGATCGACGTGGGCCGCCCTCCCGAGGGGCGCGTCGTCTCGAAAACCGTCTCCGTTCGCGACCCGCTGTCCCCCTCGAAGAGCATCTCGATCGACTTCAAGATCAGCCGCGCGGCGCTCGATTCCAAGTCGGAACAGTCGTTCCGCCGGATCGCGAAAATGACCTTGTTCGCGGGCGCCTCGGCCTTCGTCTTTTTCATGGCGTTCGCCTTCGAATTCGCGAAAACGCTCACCTCGCCGCTAGGCCCGCTCGCGGACTTGTCCGAGGAGATCGGCCAAGGACGTTTCGGGCGCAAGCTCTCCTGGCGCTCGCGCGACGAGATCGGGCGCTTTGTCGAGGCCTTCAACGCGATGTCGGAGAAGCTCGCCACGCTCGACGAGTCGAAGAAAAACTTCGTTTCCTCGGTCACGCACGAGTTGAGGTCCCCCCTGGGCGCGATCGAGAGCTTTATCCACCTCATCGAGGGCGGCCTCGACGACCCGTCCTCGGCCGCGAGCGCCGCCCGCCGCGTCTACCTCGAACGCGTGCGCGACAACATCCAGCGCCTGCGCCTCTTCGTCGAGGACCTGCTGACCTCGGCCGCCATCGAGCGGGGCTCCATGACCTGTCTCCTCGCGCCCATGCCCCTCTCCCGGACCTCCAAGGAGGTCCGGGAGCTCTTCCAGGCCAGGGCCGCGGAGCTCAAAGTCCTTCTGCGCGACGAGGTGCCCTCCGAGCTTCCTTCCGTCCTGGGAGACGCCGACAAACTGCGTCATGTCGTCGCCAATCTGGTCCACAACGCCCTGAAATTCACGCCCGCCGGAGGGTCCGTGACGATCGGCGCGCGCCGGGAAGACGGCCAAGTCTGGCTTTCGGTCTCGGACACGGGGACCGGCATCGAAGCCGAGGACGTCTCGAAGCTCTTCAAGCTTTTCTCGAAGGGCAGGGACTCGGAGCGCACCCAAGACGGATCGCGAGGAACCGGGCTCGGGCTCTACATCGTCAAATCGATCATCGACAAGCACGGAGGAGATCTCCGCGTGCGCTCCGAACCGCGATTCGGGACCACGATCAGCTTTTCACTCAAGATCGCCACGGCTCCGGACGCATCAAAGCCCAAGGAGGCATGACATGACCGTCAAAGCGCTGCTCGTCGAGGACGACCGGGATTACCGCATGATCATCGAGGACTTCTTAAAACCCGCCGGCATCGAGGTGCGCTCCGCGCCGAACGGGGAGGCGGCGCTCGAGCTCCTGAAAAGCTTCGACCCCGATATCGCGCTCGTCGACTGGATGATGCCGCGCATGGACGGCGAGGCCTTCTGCAGGGCCGTGCGGGACGATCCCAAACGGGCTCATATTCCCATCCTCATGGTGACCGTCAAGAAGGAGTCGGACGAGCAGGCCGAGGCTCTCCATTTCGGCGCGGACGGGTTCATCAACAAACCCTTCAAGCCCGAGGAGCTTCTCAGCCGCATCCAGGCGCTTCTGCGCAAGCCTACTTCTTGAAAAGCGCGTCCAGCGCGAAGCGTTGGAGAACGGAGGGGTTCTGGGCGAGAAGCCATAAGACGCCCTTTTCCGTATCCAGGGCGAGCCCCGCCGCCTCGGAGCGCAGCGGCAGATAGCCGTCGAGATCGGCCGAATCGATTCTCCGGGGCTTCCTTCCTTCTCGCAGGTCGTAACGGATCAGCCGGCGGGTCAGGGCGTCGAGAACCCATAAATGCCCGCCGGAGAAATAAAGGCCGCCCGGGATGGCGCCTCTCAGAGGATAGCGCCCTTTGATCGCCAAGTCGTAGCGAGGACCGGGGCCTACCGCGTAGCGGTCCACCTCGTCATCCAGCGTGTTCGCCGCCCACAGATCGTCGCCGTCGAAATAAAGGGTCGAGGGTTTTCCCTTCAGCCTCATGTACACCCTTTCCGGAGCCTTGGAAGCGTCGTTTTTATGCCGATAAACGTAGCCCGTTTCTCGATCGCTGCTCCAAAAGAATCCGTCTCCCCACGCCAGGCCCGCGGGCGACGGGTTCCAGAATTTCTCGATTCCCAGAACCTTGCCGTTCGCGGGGCCTATCTTCTCCAAGAGCTGCTCCTCGGCCGAGGCGGCGTAAAGAACCCCTTCCTTTAATACAAGCCCGAAAAGCTTGTCGCGCGGGAGAGCGAAGGATTGATGAGCCGGCGCGGGAGCCGGAGATGGCCGATGTCGAGGCCACAGGAGCGCGCCGCCGGCGGCAACGGCGATCAAAAAAGCCGCCGCGATCGCCCAGACCGGGACCCGCCCGAGAATCCCCGCGCGGGCCTGCCGCGATGGGGGGATTTCGCCGTCCGCCGGCGGCTCGGGCTTCTCCGGCTCCACCGTACGCAAAGAAAGCCTGGTCGTGTCCGCTTCCGACTGCCTCCTTAAAGGAGCTGGCTCCTCGGGCTTGCTCGGCGCCGGAAAAGATTGCTCGGGCTCCTCGGCGGACGGCTTTGGACGGGCGGCGGGGACGTCGGGAGCGGTCTTCGCCGGGCCCCGCGGATCGATCGAGACATTGTCGATCTTGAGCCCGTAGTCACTAAGGAGGCTCTCCAGCTTGTCGGAGAGAGAGTCGTCCGCCATCAGGGTTTGATCTCGAATCCTTTATTGCGAATTCGTCCCTTGATATCGGCGCACGATATCGGACACCTCGCGCTTGAGCCCGTCCTTGAGCATCTCCAGCTCCGCCTGCTTTTTCTTGTATTCCTGGGCGATCTCGGAGGCCCGCAGGGCCAACTCCTCTTCCTTCTTAATAAGGGCCTGCTCCCGCTCGACCTTCCGGGACTCCCACTCGCGGACCTCCCTGAGAAACTTGTCGCGGGAGTCCTCCAATTCCTTATGCCTTCGGTTTTCCTCTTCATGCCGCAGGTTCCAAGCGGCCTCGAGTTCTGACTGCCTCTTTTGAAGGTCGCGGTAAAAGGCCTCCATCTTCTGGCCCTGGGACTCGTCTAACTGCGCGATCGCCTTCAAATACTTCTCGTGGAATTGAAGGTTCTCGGCCTCCTTGGCCTGGACCTTGTCCATGAGAACCCCGATCTCCCTGTCCCGGGCGGTCAGAGACTGCTCGAGCGCGTGCCTGGACGCCTGGGCGTTCTTGAGCTGCTCCGATAGATCCTCCAGCTTGCGGCCGTAGTATTGCGCGAGATCCTTCTCCAAAATTTCCTTCTGCTCCGCCAGGGACTTCTTGTAAAACGCCACCAGGTGCTCGGCATGCTGGGCCTCGCCCCGGAACTCCTCGACGACGGCCTGGAGAGAGACGGCCTGGGAAGAATTCTCGGACCAGAGCTTCTGGCAGAGCCCCTCGATCCTCTGCCACGCCTCCGACAGCTTCATTTTGTCGCCGTCAAGCTGCGTGTTCTCCATGGGCTATCGCTCTCCTTTTGAGGCTGTCGATACCGGCGGCGTCCCGACGGGTGCGATTGTAGCGGAGGAATGCGACTTTATCAAGATGCTGTGCTTGCGCCCGCCCCCGGAGGCCGATGCCTCCAGGGACAGGGCGTAAGGAAAACACCTGCGCCCGCCAGGAATTGAACCTGGACTTACAGCTTCGGAGGCTGTCGTGATATCCTTTTCACTACGGGCGCGTCAAAGCTTGATGGACTCGTCAAGCTGGGCCAGGATCTCCTGCCAGGGCCCGTC
>DAHVWT010000006.1 GCA_027327915.1 Elusimicrobiota bacterium | reverse complement strand
CCGCACTCGACCGCCCGGAGGTAGGCCGAGACGGCGTCCTGGACGGCCAGGATCGGACGCCAGATGGCGGGGTTGTTGACCGTGATGACGCCGTCCGTGAGGGCGGTCTTGAACATCGTGTTGACGACGAGGTCGAAGCGCATGCGGGGGCTGAAGCCGCAGACGGTCCCCTTGCGCAGGGCGATCACCGAGAACGACTCCGACTGGAGCTGCCTCGCGGCGGACTCGCCCTGGAGCTTCGAGATGCCGTAGGGGTCCCGCGAGGCCGCCGGAGCCTCCTCGTCGCAGGGCTCGTCGGCGGCGCGGCCGTAGACCGAGCAGGAGCCGCCGTAGATGAAGCGCCGGACGCCCGCGCGCTTGGCGGTGTAGGCCAGGTAGGCGGGGGCGGCCGCGTTCGAGATGAAGTTCTGGCGGGGCGAGTACTCCGCCATGGGATCGTTGGAGAGCCCGCCCAGGAAGATCACCTGGTCGACGCCGTCGAGCTCCTCGGGGGCGATCTCCATCAAGTCCTTGCGCACGACCGGCACGCCGGGCGGCAGGTTGTTGCCGAACCAGAGAAGATCGACAACCGTCACGTCGTGGCCGCGATCGATGAGCTGGGGGACCAGGGCCGAGCCCACGTAGCCCGCGCCGCCCGCGACGAGAATCCTCATGGGATCCCTCCCGGGACTCCTGGGGCGTAAACGAATTGTTCCGACCGCGGGTCGGAGCTCCAGGCGGCGACCGTCAGGCCCCCGCGGTCCTTGTCGGACATGACGGCCCGGGCGGAGACCTCGTCAAAAAGACGGCGCAGCTTCGGGTCGCAGAGCGACCAGTCGATGTCCCCGGCCAGGGGCGAGATTCCCGCCTCGCGGCCAGGGCCGTACTCCCCGGTGCAGAAATATTCGATCGCGGTCGGCTCGGTGAAGAAGTTTCCATGGGCGAAGCCCGGCGGCACCCAGATCCACTCGCCGTAGCTTCGCCCGGGGTCGGAAGGCATGTCGTGGGCGGCGATCTTGCCGAAGCTGGGCGAGCCCTTGCGGATGTCCATGAAGAGATCCACCATGCGCCCGCGCACGGTCCGGACGAGCTTGCCCATGGGAGGGCCCCACTGGAAGTGCAGCCCCCGGACGACCCCGGGCTGGGAGAGGCTCTCGTTGACCTGGAGGAACTCGGCTCCCTCCAGGAAGCCCATCCGGGGATGGCCGAAGAAGTCGCTTTTGCGGAAGACCTCCGTGAAATAGCCGCGCGCGTCGGCGAAGCGGGCGAAGCGGACGACCTTGACCTCCGGCAGGGCGAGAGGGACGACCTCGAGTATCTTCATCGAGAAAGGCGCGACATTATACCAGAATGCGCGCTGGTGCCTGGCATTAAGTTTTTAAGTTATTCCAGCGGCGAAGGCCGGGGGCCATTAATAACTTAAAAACTTAATGCCAGGCACCATGGCGTCAGGCACCATGGCGTGGTTGATTCATGATCGCCTTTGTTGATATCATTCTCGACCATGAAAAAAGAACAACTTTGCCGCTGGACCGTCGGTCTTCTCCTCTTAACCACCTCCCTGTGCGCCTGCTACGGGCCCTTCACCCTCACGAAGGACCTCCACCGCTGGAACGGCGATCTGGGCCAAAGCGTCGCCACGAACGCCCCCGCCAAAAGCCGCGCGCAGCAGGCCAAATGGACCAACGAGGCCGTCTTCGTCGCCTTCATGATCCTCCCGGTCTATGAGGTCGCGGTGATGGCGGACGCCGTCGTCCTCAACTCGATTCACTTCTGGACGGGCCAGGACACGCTCGCGAACTCCGCCGCCAAGAAATCCGGTTCCAGGAAATCCGGAGGCAAGAGCTGAGGCGAGCCGGCGGCGCCGGCCTCGCCCTGGGACTGCTGGTCGTTTTCCCGGGCGGCCCGCGCGCGAAAGCCCAAGGCCCCTCGGCCGAACCCTCGGACGCTTCCAGAAGCGCTTCTTCCATGCCGACGACGACCAACACGGCGGCCCAGGCCGCCGCGAATCCCCCGATGGCCGACGCGCGCTCCGCCGCCCCGATCACGCCGCCCAGGCTCTACGCCTTCCTGCGCCCCGATCGCTACGCGATCACCCTCAAGGTCGATCCCGACTCGGGGACTTTCGAGGGGACCGTCGCGATCTCCGCCAAGGCCGCCAAGACGCTTCACCGCGTCACCCTTCACGCGATCGGCCTGACGGTCCGGGAAGCCTCGGTCGACGGGCAGGCCGTCCCCGCGGGCGCCATCGCGGCCGACGCCGAGGCGCAGACCCTCTCCTGGGGCCTGGGCAAGCCCGTGCCCGCCGGCCGGCGGCTCGCGATCACGATCGCCTACTCGGGCAAGCTCGACGCCAACATGCGCGGGCTCTACGCCTCGAGCTACCGCTACGAGGGCAAGCTCGAGCGCTACGCCTTCACGCAGTTCGAGCCCGCGGATTTCCGCCGGATGGTCCCCTCCGTCGACGAGCCGGCGGCGAAGGCGGTCTTCCAGCTCACCGTGACGGCTCCGGCGGGGCTCACGGCGCTTTCCAACATGCCGGCCAGGAGCCGCGAGGTCGCGGGCGGCTGGCAGACGGTCGCGTTCGAGGACAGCCCCCGGATGTCGAGCTATCTCGTGGCGCTCGCGGTCGCCAGGCTCAAGAGCCGCTCCGCGAAGGCGGGAAAGACCTTGATCAACGTCTGGGCCACCCCCGACAAAATGGACCAGACCTCCTTCGCCCTCCAGGCCGCCAAGCAGTCGGTGGCCTGGCTTAACGCCTACTTCGCCATCCCCTACCAGCTGCCCAAGCTCGACCTCGTCGCGGTGCCGGATTTCTCCGCGGGCGCGATGGAGAACTGGGGCGCCATCTTTTTCAGGGATTCCGCCATCTTCGTCGATCCCAAGCTCTCCTCCACGCGCGCCCAGCGCCGCGTGGCGGAGGTCGTCAGCCACGAGATCGTCCACCAGTGGTTCGGGGATCTCGTCACCATGAAGTGGTGGAACGACCTCTGGCTCAACGAGGCCTTCGCGACCTGGGGCTCCGTCAAGGTCGTCGGCGCCTGGAAGCCCCAGTGGAACGCCTGGCTCGACTTCCAAAGCGGGGTCGCGGGAGCGCTCGACGTGGACGCCCTGAATAACACGCGGCCGATCGAGTCCGGGGCGGCGACCATCGCCGAGATCGAGGCCCAATTCGACGTGCTCAGCTACGAGAAAGGCGCGGCGGTGCTGCGCATGATGGAGCGCTACCTGGGCGAGGGCTCCTTTCAAAAGGGCATCCGCGCCTACATGCGCCGCTATTCCTATAAAAACACCGAGGCGCGCGATCTCTGGCGGGAGCTGGAGCGCGCCTCCAAGGTCCCCATCACGAGAATGGCCAGGGACTGGTTCACCCAGCCGGGATTCCCTCTCGTGACGGCGAGGCTCTCGGCCGACGGCAAGGCGGTCGAGATCCGCCAGTCGCGCTTTTTCGCCGCGGGAGGCGGGGCCTCGGCCCAGACCTGGACCATCCCCGTCGTCATGCGCTTCCAGACCGCCTCCGATAAGACGCCGCGCGCGCTTCGCGTCGTGGCCGAGAAAGCGACGACCCGGGTGCCCCTGCCCGGGCGCGGGGCGATCTCCTGGCTCTACCCCAACGAAGGGCAGACCGGCTTTTACCGTTCCGCCCTCGAGGGAAAGCTTCTCGCCGATCTGAAACCCCAACTCGTCAAGAGCCTCGATCCCGCGGAGCGGGCGGGATTTTTGGGCGACTCCTGGGCCGAGACGGTCTCGGGGGCGCTCGCGATCGGCGGCTTCATGGACAATCTCGAGGCCCTGCGCGCGGACAAGTCGCGCTTCGTCCTTCAAAACGAGTGCGGGCTCTTGAAGCTGCTCTGGGACCGCCTGCTCGAGGGAGCCGGCGAGCGCGAGCGCTTCTCCGCCTTCACGGAAAGCTTCCTCTCCTCCCATTGGACGAGGCTCGGCTGGGGATCGAAAAAACCCGGCGACAGCGAAACCGAGCTCGCCCGCGCCTCCGTCCTGGGCGCCCTGGGCGCGATCGCCCCCGGGAAAACCCTGGGCGCCCAGATCGAGGAGCGGCTCGCGCGCTACCTGGAGGACCCCTCCTCCCTCAACGCCGCCCTCGCCCGCCCCGTGCTCGAAATTTCGGCCCGGCGCGGCGACGCCTCGCTCTTTGAGACCTATCAATCCAAGATGCTCCAGGCCTCCTCCCCCGAGGAAAGAGACGAGTATCTCCGGGCCATGGCATTCTTCCCCGACCCGGCCCTCGCCCGCCGCCTCCTCGAACTCGCGCTCTCGGCCGACGTGCGCGGCCAGGACGCCTGGAAGCCGGTGACGGCGCTGCTCGCCAACCCGAAAGTCCAGGGCGAGGCTTGGAAATTCGTCGCCGCCCATTGGCCCGCCCTGCGCCGCAAGTCGGGCGAGAAGGGCGCCGACCGCGTCATCTCCGCGACCTCCGCCCTGTGGAGCCCGCAATGGCGCTCCGACGTCGAGCGCTTTTTCACGAAGCCCGAAAACGAGGTCCCCTCGGCGCGCCGCAGCCTCAAGCAGGCGTTGGAGGAGATCGACCTGGGCGTGCGCGTCAAGGCCCAGGCTCCCGCGCTGGCGGCCTGGCTCGCCTCTAGGCCCTAAGTCCTCCCGCTGCCGGGGCCCGGGGACCCGGGCGCTTCCGCCTCAACCGCGCCAAGACCTCCTTGAAAGGAGAAGCATGGGAGGTGCGGTCATGAAAATCATGAGATTACTTCTGGCGGCGGCCGTCGCGGCAATGCTGGCCGGGGCGCTTGGGGCGCAGGAGATCGAGTCCCGAAAGGCGGCCAGCGGCGAGGCGTTCGGCGAGATCGCCCGGAGCGGAGCCCTCGGGGCCGGCTCCGGGAGCACGGAGGCGGTCGAGGCGGGGCGCGGGAGCCCGGGCGCCGCGCCGGCCGCGCGAGAAGAAGGCGCGGGGCTTCATTACGGCGCCGTGCCCGCTCCCGCCCCGGGCGCGGGGCGCTCCGCCCTCCGGCCTGCAAATCGCGACAAACTCCTCACGGCGCTGGACGTCTCCGTGGGGGCCGGCATCGGGGCCCTGCGCTTCGGGATCATGGGGCTTCTCGCGGGCGGGATGGTCGGGCTCCTCTACGGGATCAGCCGGCATCTCGACTCCGGCAACGCTCAAGCCCGCTCCGTCTCCGACACGATGACGGGGGCCTTCGCCGGGATGGTCCTGCTGGGCCCCTCGGGGGCGCTTCCCGGCGCCGAACTGGGCTTGGCCTGCTCCGCGCTGGGGCGCAAGAAAAAGAAAAGCCGCGGAAGGCCGCGGCAAGAGGCGGAGGGCGGCGACGAAACGAGCCGGGAACAGGTCCCCTAAAAATTGAGTTGCAGCCAGCGGATGAAGGCCCAGCGGGAATCAACCCTCGGCGGCTTAAACCAGCCGCGCCCTCGGCCGGCATCGGACAAGAGGACTTTCTTGATGACGCAGGTCCCCGGCTGGTAGCCCGCCTCGATCGCCACGTCTCTGATCATCTTGGGGCGCACCGACACCCCGGGCTTAAACTCCAAGATCAGGAGGGAGTCGGGAATGTCGAATTTATAGCGGGCTAGGCCCGGCAGCTTTTCAAGGCGAACGGCGAAGTTGTTGACGCCGCGCGGCGAGTAGATGCCTAGGACCTTCACCGTCACCCTCGTCAGCGTCGGCTCGAGCCGAGAGGAGGGGCTTGGGGCTTGCGGCCAGGACGATGAGGACAGGCCCATCGCCAACAGCCAAAGCAAGACGGAAGGTGTCATTTGAAATTGTTCCAGGAAGGCATGGATAGATAATATTCGGCGAAGACCAAGACGGACATGCCGCGCGAGGACGCGCCGTTGGGGATGTTCTGGGCCAGGGGCCAGCCCGCGAGCGCCCCGGCTTCCCAGAAGACGCTTTGGTATTCAAGACCGGCCCAGCCCAGCCAGGCGAATCCGCCGTTGGCGGCGTCGGGGACGCCGGTGAGGCCGTTCCAGACGAGATTCGTCTCGAAGTCGGCCCAGATAAAATCGGGGACATGGTCCTTGGGCAAGGTCCGGGGCCACAGGCGCAGCTCAAACTGTCCGTCGGCGCGCGCCGTGTCTCCCAAATCGGAGAAGGCGGAGGCCGGGGGATTGTGGCGCCACGTCGCGTCCCAACTCGTGCCGTAGCGCGGGTTATACCAGGCCGCCGTCAAGCCCAGCAGGGAGTCGGCGGAGCCCGAACCGCTTTGAAGCGGGCTTGGAAGACGGCCAGAAGGGCCGGAAGCGTCGTTAAAGCCGGTGGGCAGGTAGGCGCCGGCGACCGGGGCGATGCGGAAGGTGTTGCGGGGCCAATCCTTGTCCAACAGGGTGTAGCGGAGAAATAAAAGAGTGTCGCTCGCCCCGGAGGACCCGCTGGCCGAGCCTCCTTGGGTCATTTGCCCGATTTGCGCCCCGGGCTGAAGGGCGAGGGCCCAGCGGCTCGTGGCGCCGTAGAGGAAGGTCACGGGAAAGCGCGCGACGTTGATGTTGTCCGAGCCGGCGGAAGCGTCGCGGTAAGAAGAGCCCAAAGCCGAGAGACGGGCGACAATCTGGTCCTTGGAGACGGGCAGGGCCGTGATAAAGGTGGCGGGAGAGGCTAGGGCGAGGCGGGGGCGGAAGAGGAGTATCGCGAGCGCCAGCGAAAAAAGAATGATTCTAGGCCCATGCCCTGCCTCAGCAGCAGCCCGTCTCAATTTGCGACGACAAACGGCCGCCCGGAATGGGGAACTTCCCTACCGGCGCTGTTTGGTCCCATTCGCATGTCAACTTGGAGAAGACCCGCTCAAATTATAAGAAATATTTAGGAAAGGAGGGTGTCCGTCAGGCCGCCAGGGCGGCGTCGAGGTCGGCCAAGAGGTCCTCGTGGTTCTCGATGCCGACCGAGAGCCGAACCATCCCCTCCCCGATCCCGAATCGCTTCTTGTCCGCGGCGGAGACGTCGCAGTGCGTCATCGTGGCGGGATGCTCGGCCAGGGACTCGGTGCCGCCCAGGCTCACCGTGAGATGCACGAGCCGGAGGGCGTCGAGGAAGCGGTAGGCCCTGGCGCGCCCGCCCCTGACGTCAAAGGAAATCATGGAGCCCGGCCCCAGGCATTGGCGGGAGAAAAGACGGCCCTGGACGGAATCCGCCTTGAGGAGGCCGGGGTAATAGACGCGCTCGACGCGCGGGTGCCTCGCCAGATGCCTGGCGACGATTTCCGCGTTGCGGGCCTGCTCCGTCATGCGGATCTTGAGCGTCTCGAGGCTGCGCAGCAGAAGCCAGCCCGTCCATGGCGAGGCCATCGAGCCCAGGAATGTCCGCATCTCCCGCACCTTGGCGAGCAGAGGCTTGGCGCCCGAGCAGACCCCGGCGATGAGATCGCTGTGCCCGCCCAGGAACTTGGTCGCGGAGTAAATCGACAAATCGGCGCCGTGGTCGAGGGGTCGCTGCCAGAGCGGCCCCAGAAAGGTGTTGTCGACGGCGAGAACCGCGCGGCGGCCCCGGCTCGAGAACACCCGGGCGAACGCCGCGCAGGCGCGGATGTCCGTATGCTCGTTGGTCGGGTTGGCCGGGGTCTCGACGAAGACCATGGCGAGCCGCCCGCGCCGCGACCCTCCCAGGCGGCGGGAGAGCGCCCCGGGCCCCAGCTTCGAGGGAAAGGCCGCGGTCTCGACGCCGAAGCGAGGAAGAATGCTCTTGAAGAAATGGTCGGTCCCGCCGTAGAGGGGCTCGCTGTGGACGATCAGGTCCCCCGGGCTCGCGAAGGCCAAAATCGCCGTCGTGATGGCCGCCATCCCGCTCGAAAAGACGGAGGAGGCCTCGGCCCCGTCCCAGAGGGCGAGCCGGTCCTCGAGGATCTCCAAGTCGGGATTGTTGATGCGGCTGTAGATGAGTCCCGAGCTCTCGCCGCGCCTGGGCGCCCTCAGCCCGTAGGCCGTCTCGAAGAAACGACGCCCCTCCTCCGCGTTTTTAAAGACGAAGGTCGAGGTCTGAAAGATAGGCGATTTGAGAGATCCCTCCGAGAGCTCCGGGCGGTAGCCGTAGCTCATCATGAGGCTTTCCGGATGGCGCGTGGCGAACGGCTTCTTGGCGCGAGACATCAGCGTTTCCCCCTTTTCGGTTTTGCAAAGCGTTTCGGGTCCAGGAGCGCCATCGCCTCCGCGCGGCGCGCCGCGGCGGCGTAGTCGTAGGCCGTGCGCCCCCGGGCGTCCTTGGCGCCCGGAGCGGCGCCGCGCTTGAGCCAGTAGCGGATGACGGCCGCATCCCCCTCCCTGGCCGCGAACATGAGAGGTGTCATCCCCTCGCGCACGAAGGGCAGGAGAAGCCTCGCCAAAACCTCGCGAGACTGGTCGCGGGCGATCTCGAGGGCGGTCTTGCCCGCGCCGTCCTTGAGGTCGGCGTTCGCTCCGTAGAGGAGGAGAAGCCGAGCCGAGGCGGCGTCCCCACCCGAGACGGCGGCCATGAGAGGCGTCGTCTTCGACTGATCCGGAGCGTTGGGATCGGCCCCGCGCGAGAGAAGCGCCCGTTCGGCGGCGGTCGAGCCGCTCTGGACGGCCGCCATGAGGGGCGTCGCGCCGGAGAAGTCCGCGGTGGCGGTCTTGGCCCCGCCGCCAACCAGCATTGCCGCGATCCTCCCCTTGCCCGCGCGCGCCGCGAGGAAAAGCGCCGTCTCGCCGTTGTTGTCCGAGAGTTCAGGGCGCGCGCCCGCCTTGAGAAGCGCCCGGACGGCGGCCGCGTCCCCTTCCTGGGCCGCCATCATCAGCGGCGTCATTCCGGTTCCCGTGTCCTTGGCGTCCGGATCCGCCCCCTTTTTAAGGAGAGCCTCGACGCAGGCCTCGCTCGAGTCGCTCACGGCGTCCATGAGCGTCGTGCACGCGCCCGCGTCATCCTGCGTCCGGCCGGGAACCGCCCACATCAGAATCGCCAGCCCCCCCCATAAAGCCTTCGGTCTCATCAATCTTTCGCCGCAACGCGCAATATACAAAAGTATAATACCGGCCTGTGAATCATCCCGGCATGAACCACTGGCCGCTGGCGGCGGTCGTCTTCGTCGCCACTTGGTACCTGGCCTCCAAGGCCCGGGGCGCCGTCCGTCCCTACGCCGAGAGGTTCAAATTCACGGCCGGGGCGACCTCGCTCGGCGAGCGGCTCGCTCAGGGCACGGTCTGGACCCTCGGCATTCTCGTCGTCCTGGACACGCTGGGCGTCTCGATCAAGCCCCTCCTCACGGCGCTGGGCCTCGGCACGCTCGCGGCCGCGCTCGCCCTCCAAGACACTCTCACGAACCTATTCGCCGGCATCTATCTCGTCATGTCCGAGGCCGTGAAGGTGGGAGATTACCTCAAGCTCGACTTGGGGACGGAGGGCGCGGTCCAGGACGTGGGCTGGAGGTCGGTCATGATCCACGACGCCGCGACGAATTCGGTCGTCATGATCCCGAACGCGAAGCTCTCCCAGGCGATCTTCACGAACATGAGCCGACCCGATCCGGCGGTTCTCGTGAGCGTCCCCGTCCGGGTCCCGATTCCCGACGTCGAACGCGCGGAGAAGGCCGCGCTCGCCGCCGCCCTCGAGGTCCAAAACGGCGCCCCGGGCGCGGCGCCCGGTTTTTCCCCCTCGTGGGCCCTTTTGGCCTTGGGAGAAGCGGGCGCCTCCTGCTCGGTGAGTTTGAAGGCCCGCGCCGCCGCCGACCGGGGCGCCCTCGTCCACGCCTTTTTAAAGCGGCTCGCCGCGCGCTTCGCCGCCGACGGCATCCCCTTCGCCCTCCCCGAACGCGCCGTCCGCCTCTCCGGCCATGTGGAGCCGCGACCTTAAGCTTCTGCTCGGATTCCGCATCCTGCGAAGCCTCGCCGCCGGGATGATCGCGATTGCGTTTCCCTACCTCCTCTTAGTCGATCTGCGCTACGGCGAGGCCGCCGTGGGCGGGGTTTTCGCGGCCGCGACCATCGCGACCGCCCTCCTGGGCGCCGCCGTCGGCCATTACACGGACGCCCTGGGACGAAGATGGATGCTCTGGATCGTCGGCATCATCCTCCCCGCGAGCGCCTTCATCCTCTGCGGCTCCTGGAGCGTCCCCGCCGTGCTCCTCGCCGCGGTGCTGGGCGGCTATTCGCAGACGGGCTCCCTCGCCGGCGGCGGGGTCGGCGGGGCCGCCCAGCCCGTCCAAAGCGCGGCCATCGCCGATCTCTGCCCCGCCAAGGACCGCACCCATGCCTTTGCCGTCTTCACGTTCGCCAGCGGAGCCTTCGCGGCCCTGGGCATGCTCCTGGCGCGCTATTTTTCAGCCCACGACGCTTTTGCGGCGGCCGGCCTTCTCTCCCTGGGGGGGCTCGCGTTCCTGGTCCCGCTGCGCATCCCGCGGCTCAAGGAAGCCCCCCACCCGGAGCGCCGCAAGGTGGCCGGGCGCTTCTCCATCACGGGGGCCCTCAACGGGCTCTCGCAGGGCCTGACCACCCCCTTCCTCATCCCCTTTTTCATCGCGATCTACCACGTCCCCAAAAGACAAATGGCGCTCTACGGCTTCGCGGCGGGGTTCCTGGGCTCGGCGGCCCTTCTCGCCGCTCCGAGACTCGACCGCCGCTGGGGCTTCGTCGGCTCGATCGCGCTCACCCGGGGCTTGGGAACGCTGCTTCTCTTGTCCCTGGCCTTCACGCCCGCGCGTCCCATCGCGGTGCTCGTCTTCCTCCTCACCCCCGCCTTGCGCGTCGCGGCGCTTCCCATCCAACAGAACGCCATCACGGAGATGGCGGGAGACGCGTGGCGGGGAAGGGCCCTGGGATTCAATCAGGCGGCCCGGCTTCTGAGCTCCTCGGGCGGCACCGCCCTGACGGGCTGGCTTTTCGAGGAAGGACTCTTCGGCCTCCCTTTCTCCTCCAAGCGGCCTTGATGACCTTCAACATCGGCCTCTACTTCCGCTTTTTCAGCCGGGGAGCCGGAATCCCCGGCCATAGGGACCCTACTTAACGAGATCGTGGCCGCGAAGCGAGGACCCGTAGCCGAGGACGACGACCGAGACCACCAGGCAGGCCAGCCCCCATTTCATGACGCGCTTGGCCGAGGTCCCGGAAGCCTCCCATTCTCCGTGCCGCCATCCCCAAAAATTCGACGTTAAGATGATCAGCGCCATGAACATCGGCCACCCCACCAAGGGTCCCAAGTCGCCGATGATCCGCGACGCCTTGCTGTAGAGCGCGAGCGAGCCATACCACGCCACGCCCATCACAACGGCGAGGAGATGATACTTCGCGGCGCCCGCCTCCTTGTAAAGGGCGAACGACCGGTTCCTTCGGTGCAGATACAAGGTGTAGAGGGCGAAGGGAACGAAGGCGCTCGAGAGAAACCCGGGCCAGAGCACGCTGGACGCCGCGAAAGAGCCGGCTCCCATTTTCACCGCCAACCGTTGCAGGCCCGCCGTCATGGAAAACACCGCGTTCTGGCCCGCCGAGGTCAGGCCCGTCAAGACGGTCAGCAGGACGCCCATCGCGTGCCTGCGGCCGCGCGCGGCCGAGGCGCCGCCCGTCGCGTCTCCGGGCGCCTCGGCCTTCTTGCGCTCCCGGTCGCGCAGCCTGCCCGCGTGATTGGAGAAGAGCAAGCCAAGGCCGGCGAGCGCCGTTCCCAACAGAGTCGCCAGCCCAAACGGCGTGGGGATTTCACGCGGATGCTGGATCAACAGCGGCAGCAGGAAACCCAGGCTCATGCCCAGGCCCACGTTGATGACGAAGCTCAGGCCCATCCCGATCATGTCGAACGCCACGGCGAAGCAGACTTGGCCGACGCCGAACGCGAACCCGCCCGCCAGCATGAGACGCAGAAGGGAAGACGGAGCCGCGCGATAGATCTTGACGATATCCGGCTCCACGAGAAGCATCAGCGTCCAGGGCAGAACGACGAAGGTCCAGAGCGCGAACTGAAGCCAGATGTTCTCGAACCTCCATCGGCCCATGTATTTGGACGGCAAAGCGTAGGAGCCGTTGATGACTCCCGCCAAAAGGATCAAAAGCAGCGCGCCGATAACGCTCATCGGGGGGTTTCTCTCGGATAAAATACTATAATTAAAAAATATGCGAACCAACCGTTCGGTCGTTCTCGCCGCCTTCGCCCTGGTTGCCGCCTGCTCCGAGCCCCAGATCGTGACGCGCGCCCCCGAGGAAGTCACCCTCAAAGACAACGTCCACGGCGGGTCTCACGGCAGATGGGCGCTGCGCCCGGACGGCATCCTCAGCATCGAGGTCAACAGCGTCGTGGGGGATTGCACGCTCAAGGATTTCCTCATCACCCCCTTGGACAAGACAGGGGAGTCCCGCCAGTCGACCTACAGGCGCCAGCAGCCGGACACCAACGACGGCACGCTGGCGACGGCCAACATCCTCACCAACGCCCGGACCCTCGAGGTCCAGGCGCGATACGTCCATACGGTGCTCGTGAGCTCGGGGACAAAAACGGAGCCGCCGAGGCCGGCGGCCAAGGCCGGATCCGGAGACGACATCGTCGGCCCCGACACCCTCGTCAACGACTACCATTTCGACCACGCCGATTTCTCCTACACGAGCGAGGGCCCCGGAGGCGCCTCAGCCTATGTCGCCAGCGAATCCTCCAAGTTCGGCAGCAGCGGCCACATCACGGTGCGCTGGTATTACAACGAGGACTCGTTCGTGCACTACAAGTGGTCGATCTACGCGACGGGCCCCTGCGACAGCTCGCCGTTCTAAGCCTCTAATAAGGGCCCGGATAGGCGATCGGCCCCGTCAACCGGGCCGCGTCAGAAGGGTGCCGGAGTCCCGGCCTTCGCCGGGATGGCTTATTACTTGCCCCGACCGGCTTCCTTGCTTCCGTCGCCGGTGTTGACAATGAGAGGGAGGCCGCCGCCCTTGCCGTTGCTCCCAAACATGATGGTCTTGGCGTTCGGGGACATGGAGATCTGCTCCATCGCGTTGACTTGCTTCCACTCGAGCAGCTCCGGCGTGAGCGTCTTGTTGATGATCCTCTGATAGTTGGCGATGCCGTTGGCCTCGATCTCCTTTCTCTTCGCCTCCTGCTCCTCGCGGTCGAGAACATACGTCATCTCCTGGGCGCGCTGCTGCTCCTGGAGCTTGCGGTCGATGGCTTCCTGGAGCGTCCTGGGCAGACGGACGGTCCGGATGACGACGGCGTCGATGTAGATCGGCTGGCCCGCGATCTGGGCCTTGAGGGCTTCCAGCAGCTCCGTCTCGACCTCCTGGCGCTTCTTCGACCATACGTCCTCGGGCCTATACTGGCCGACGATCTTGCGAGCGACGCTTCCCAGGAGGGGCGCGATGAGCACGTCGTAATAGTTGGGGCCGAGGCTGGTCTGCAGTTCGTAGAGGCGGTTGGGATTGGGACGGTAGAGCACGGAGGTCATCAACAGAAGAGTCAGGCCGTCGGAAGCCTGGACTTCGAGGCTGGCCTGGCGCTCCTGCTGGCGCAGGTCGTAGTAATAAATCGTCGCGAACGGAGAAACAAGATGGAAGCCTTCGGGGAGGGCCTTCTTGATCGTTCCCTTGCTGGGCGCCCACTCGACGCCCGCGAAGCCCGAGCTTACGATCGCGCAGCCTGATAGAAGAAAAGGGAAAGCGGCTCCGAGGGCCATCGTTAGGCCCAACATTCGTCTCATCGTCGTCTCCTTGCGAGTCAACATTGTCATCATGACTTCGACCGCGATTATATCATACTGCGCGTCGTTCAAACTCAAGACGTCTCATGTGCTAAAATAAAAAAATGCGGTTACGCCTGACGGCCGTCGCCTGCCTCGCCCTCGCCGCGGCTTGCTCCAGCGAATCCCAGACCAACAGGATGCCGCCGCTGCGTCTGCCCATGCTGGAGGGAAAGACCGCCCCATCCTTGGCCGCCTGCCCCGCCCCTAAATGCCTCACGGTCTACGTGGCCCCGTGGTGCGGCGCCTGCCACATGGCCTCCCCCGTCATCCTCCAGTTGCGGCGCTACCTCGCCTCCCGCGGCGTCGCGACCCGCATCATCGTCGGAATGGACGAGCCGGCCGCCGTCCGGAGCTTCGCGAGGGCCTTCGGCCCCGACACGCTCCTCGACCCCGCGGGGGACTTGCGCGTCGACGGAACCCCTTATTTTTTCGTGACGGACCCCCATGGCCGCATCCTCAACGAGGCCGCGGGAATGCCGATGGGGCTTGAGAGCCTCTCGGAACTCGCCGCGGCCTACGGACTGCCTTAAAAAAGGAGCCCTACCATGAAAATCGGAGTCCCGAAGGAAGTCAAGAACCGCGAATACCGCGTCTCCCTGGTGCCAGGCGGGGCGCGCGCCCTGATCCATGACGGCCACAAAGTCCTCGTCGAGAAAGGCGCCGGCGTCGGCTCCGGCATCAGCGACGAGGAATACAAGGCGTCCGGAGCGACCATCGTCGCCGAGAAGCGACGGCTCTTCGACGAGAGCGACATGATCATCAAGGTCAAGGAGCCGCTCGAAGAGGAATACCGCTTTTTCCACGAGGGCCAGATCCTCTATACCTATCTTCATCTCGCCTCCAACCCGGGCCTGGTGCGCTTCCTCCAGAAATCCCAGGTCCGGGCGGTCGCCTACGAGACGATCCAGACCGACGACGGCAGCCTTCCCCTCCTGACCCCCATGAGCGAGGTCGCGGGGAAGATGAGCGTCCAGGTCGGGGCGCATTTCCTCGAGAAGCACCCGGGCGGGCGCGGCGTCCTGCTGGGCGGCGTTCCCGGCACGAGCCGGGGGACCGTCACGATCGTGGGCGGAGGCGTCGTCGGGACGAACGCGGCCAAGATCGCGGTCGGCATGGGCGCTCGGGTCAACATCCTCGACGTCTCCCAAAAGCGGCTCGCCTATCTCGAGGAGATCTTCGGCAACGCCGTCACGACGCTCATGAGCCATGAGGAAAACATCACCAAGGCCGTCGTCGAGGCCGACTGCGTGATCGGGGCCGTCCTCATCCCCGGGGCGAAGGCCCCCAAGCTCGTCACCGAGGCGATGGTCAAGCGCATGCGCCCCGGCGCCGTCCTGGTCGACGTCGCGATCGACCAGGGAGGCTCCATCGAAACCTGCGAGGAGACAAGCCACGACCGCCCCGTGCTCGTCAAGCACGGCGTTCTTCACTATGCCGTCCCCAACATCCCGGGATCGGTTCCCCACACCTCGACTTACGCTCTCACCAACGCGAGCCTGGGCTATGCCCGGGCGATCGCCGCCGAGGGGCTCGAGGAGGCGGCGCGCAACGACCCGGCTCTGGCCCGGGGAGTCAACGTCTACCGCGGCAAGCTCACCTGCGACGCCGTGGCGGAGGCCGTGGGCGAGGAGTCCGAGGGTTTGTCCGCTCTCTTGAACTAAGGCGCCGCCCCGGTCTTCCAGCTTGCCCAGGCGGCGGCTATTCCAGCGCGGCCTTAAGCGCGGCGTCGAGATCCCGGTAGCGAAAGGAAAAGCCGGAGCCGAGGGCCTTGCGGGGAAAGACCCGCTGGCTTGCGAGCAATATTTCGTCCGCCATCTCGCCGAAGGCGATTCTCAGCGCCGCGGCCGGGGCGCCGAGCCGGCAGGGGCGCCCGAGGGCCCGGGCCACGGCCCCGGCGAATTCGGCGTTCGTCGCCGGATCGGGCGCCGCGGCGTTCACCGCCCCCTCGATGGGATTTTCAACCGCGTGGGCGATGAGCGCCGCCAAATCCTCGCGCGCGATCCACGACACCCACTGACGCCCCGTCCCCAAGGGGCCTCCCAAAAAAGCGCGAAAGACAGGGATCATCCGCGCCAACGCCCCGCCCTCCCGGTGGAGGACCATCCCGATACGGAGCTTGACGACCCGGACCCCGAGCGCCGAAGCCTCGGAGGCGGCCGCCTCCCAAGCCAGGGCCAGGTCGCAGAGGAAACCTTGCCCCGGAGGAGACTCCTCGTAGAGGAACTCATCCCCGCGGTCTCCATAGTAGCCCACCGCCGACGCGTTGACGAGGACGGCGGGCCTGCGCGAGGCGCGGCGAATCGCCTCCACGAGGGCGCGGGTGGCGCCGACGCGGCTCGCGATCAGATCCATTTTGCGGACGGCGCCCCAGCGGCCTTGGGCGACCGGGGCGCCGGCCAGATTGACGATCGCATCCGCCCCTTCCAGGGCGCGCGCGCAGGATTGCGCATGAAGGCCGTCCCACGGCTCCTGGCGATAAGGCGCCCCCCGCCGCGACGGCTGGCGGCTTAAAATGACGACCTCGTGGCCGCTCCGGGCCAGCCGCCCGGCCGCCGCCGCGCCGATGAAGCCCGTCCCTCCGGCGATGATGATTTTCATTGTTTGATCACCCCGGCTTCCGGCTTGCGGGGGAGACGGAGACGAGGCGATCCGCGTTTGCCATCTTTTGTCTTGATTTTTTAATCGCTACCGGCTATTCTCTAACTCGTTACTTCAATGCCCATCACCATTCAAGGGCTGCTCAAGGAAGTCCACGCCCTTAACGGCTCCGACCTGCACTTGGTCGCCGGACTCCCCCCCATGGCCCGCGTCGCGGGCGAGATGACCCCCCTCCAGCACCCGCCTCTCGACGCCCAGGCCCTCCGGGAAATCCTCGACCCCACGATGACGGACGAGCACCGCAAAACGCTCAAGGCCGAACAGCGCGCCAATTACTCCTACGCGATCGCGGGCCAGGGCCGCTACCGCTTCAACGTGTGCCAATCCCTGGGCAGCTATTCGGCCACGATCCGGCTTCTCCTCGCCAGCATCCCCCCGCTCGCCAACCTGGGCCTCCCGGCAGTCGTGGCGACCCTCACCGAGCGGCGCGCCGGAATCGTCCTCGTGACGGGATCGACGGGGAGCGGCAAGTCGACGACCCTGGCCGCCATGCTCCAGCACGTCAACCTTCACGGCCGCCCCTCCAAGATCGTCACGATCGAGGACCCCATCGAAAACCTCATTCCCAACGGCCCCCCGGGCCGCTCGGTCATCATGCAGCGGGAGGTGGGATTCGACACCCCTTCTTTCGAGGACGGCCTCATGGATTCCCTGCGCCAGGACCCCGACATCATCTGCGTGGGCGAGATGCGGACTCCCAAGTCGATCATGGCGGCGCTCCTCGCGGCCGAAACCGGCCATCTCGTCCTGACGACTCTTCATACCAAAGACGCGGCGAAAAGCGCCCAGCGCATCATCACCGCGGTGTCGCTGGAAGCCCAAGAAAGCCTTCGCGAGCAGCTGGCGATGACCCTGGACGCCGTCATCTCCCAGCAGCTCCTGCCGCGCTCGGACCGCAAGGGGCTCGTGTTGGTGGCCGACATCCTCATCGCGACCCCCGCCACCCGCCAGCTCGTCCGCGAAAACAGGCTCGAGCAGATCAACGACGCCATACTCTCCGGCGGACACGTCGGGATGGTCTCGAAGGACGCCTGGCTCGCCAAGCTTTTCGAAAAAAGGATCGTCAGCAAGGAAACGGCGACCGCCAACATGAGAAACCCATCCCTGCTGGGCAGCGCCGCGACCCAGGCGGCCCCGGCTCTGACTCAGAACGCCTTTTAAGGCGTCCGAGCTTCCTTAACTTTTGACGCCGCCCTCTTCGTAGGCGTGCCGCCCCGCGCGGTACGCGTTGACGATCTTCTCTTTCTTCTCGGGGATTTTTTCCTTCATCTTTTCCAGGAACTCCGAGCCCTGCTCGCGCCGTTCGCGAAGCCACTCCCCCAGCGCCTCCCGGGTCTCCTCGCCGGATCTCGGCGCGAACAGAACGCCCAGGCCGACGCCCAGCGCCGCCCCGACCAAAAGCCACGCAACGCCCGAACCACCGCTCTCGCTTGCCATGTTAAGCCTCCCTTGACATCAATCCGCGCCGCAGCAACGCAACGGCTCTCTTGTTTCTAATCTAGCACCGGGGCAGGGCTATGTCAAGCGGCGGCGCGGCCCCGCCTGGTGGAGAGTCTCTTTTACCGGCGACCGGCCGGATCGAGACCCCAGCCGCCCAGAACGCGGCGGGCCTCCGCCGATACCGTGGTGACGATAAACTTCTTATCGCGCGAGTCGTAGGAGTACGCGCTTCCATGGTCGGAGAGAAGGAGCGATATCTTCGGGGCGTACTTCCGCGCGTCGAGCTCCCCCAAAGCGTAAATAACCCGGCTCTTGAGGTCGTCGTCCGGATCCGTCAAGAGGGCCGCGACGGCCGCCGCGTACTGCCGCGCGCCCAGCTTCCTGATCGCCTCCACGGCGCTTCGCTTCATGACGCTGTCGTTATGCTTGAGGAAAGCGGCGATGTCCCTCGCGTAGGACTTGGCGCCGAATTCCCCAAGGGCGCAGACAGCCGCGCCGCGCACGAAATTGTCGCTTCCTGCGAGAAGACCCGCTATCCGAGGAACGTAGGCCTTGGCCTTGAAGTGGACCAAGGCGTTGACGGCGTCGAAGCGGACAAGGCTGCTCGCATCGCCAAGGGCCGCCGCGACCTGCGGGGCGTAGCGGCTCGCGTCCAGGCGGTCGATCGTCCGGATCGCCCGGTCCCGGACCATGGCGTCCGCGCTTTTGAGGTCCGCCAAGGCTCCGCTGAGCTTGGCCTCGTTGGTGGCGGCCGACGCGGCGCCGTATCCCAAGGTCAAAAAGGCAAACGCCAAGACGAACCTATTCATATGCCCTCCGGTGGGCGGCGAGCCGATCTTGTTAAGCGGCGACGAGTTCCTGCTTGTCGCAGTGCGAGCCGTGCACGCAATGGACGTGCCCCGCGACCACGTAGTCCATATGATTCTTGTGGGGAATCCCCGCGTGCCCGCATTGAGGGCCGTGAACGTGCTGGGCATCATGGCTCTTGCAGTCATGGCCGTTGCCGCAGGCGCCGGAGTAGCTCAGGATATGCTCGTCCACGTGCCCGTCGTGCGCGTGATGAAGGTGGCCGTCGTGCGCGTAATCGACGTGGTCCTCATGGCGGACGGCCGAATGGCCGCAGCCCTTGCCGTGCGTGTGCGTATGGCCCGAATGCGTCTTGCAGTTCATGAAATATCTCCTTGATCCCTGACTTGATCCCTGACGGATCAAGATATTAAATCATCCCATGCCCCTGCGCGTCAAGGTTCCAGGCCGCAGCCAAGGCCGCCGTGGCCACAAGCGCGTCCTTTCAATGTTCCGGAGGAAGCTCCTTGCGCGGCTTGTGAATGATCTCCTGGATCACCGCCTCCTGCCTTTTCCTGAAATCCGCCTCCCGGCGGCGGAACTCCTCGCTCAAGGCTTTAAGCTTCTCGGCGTAGGACGCCTCAAGCCCCCGGCGGCGCTCCATGAGATCGTTCTGCTTGACCAGCAGCTCCTTTTCGCGGCGCAAAAACTCTCCTTCCGTCGCGCGCCGAGCCTCGTCGACCGCGTCCATGGTTTTTTGAATCTCGAGCGCGAAACCGCGCCGCTGCTCCTCGATCTCCTCCTGGTGGCGCCTTATGAGGGCTTGCTCTCGCATTTGGGCCTGTCGGGCGAGGTCCCGCTCCTTTAAAGCGTACTCCTCGGCGAGCCTGCGCTTGAGAGCCGCGGACTCCCCCTCGAATGTCGCCCGCGCCGCGTCGAGCTCGGCGAGCTTGGCGGCATGCGCGGCTTCGAGGCCCCGCTCGCGGTCTTCAAAGCGCTTCTCAAGCAGCCGAATCTCGGATTTCAAGGCCTTGTCCTTTTCGTCCACAAGCATGGCCTTGAGCTTTCGCGCCTCCTCCTTGAGGGCCTCTTCCTTGGCGCGGAAGGATTCGGAAAGGGCCGATTCCCTCTCGCGCGACTCGGCCTCCCGGGAACGCTCCTTGTCGTTGAGCTCGGAGAGGCGCTTGGCGTGAAGGGCGTCGAGCTCCGCGGCCTTGGCGGCGAGGGCCTCGTCGAGCCGCCGGATCCGGTCCGCCTCCCTCGACGCGGCCTCCTCGAGAAGCCTCGCCTTGAGGGAGCGCGCTTCGGCCTCGATCTTCTCTTCCCGCATTTTGAGGGCCGCCGCCTTTTCCTCATGCTCCGCGAATAGCTTGCGCGAGCGATCATCCGCCTCTCGCCGCAGAAGCTCTTTCTCGGCGGCCAATTCCTCCTGAAAACGCTTGAGAAGCCTCTTTTCCTTCTCGGACCAGCCGTCGATGAGCCGCCGCTCGATCTCCGCGTAATGGGACTCCGCCTCCGAGAGGCGCTTGGCGTAATCCTCCTCCAGCGTCTTCTTGCGGGCCTCCCGAAGGGCCTCGATCTCGGCCTCGCGGTTCTCGAGAGAGCGGGCCCTCTCGGCGAAGTGCTTCTCCGCCTCGGCATCGAGCTTCGCCCGCGCCTCCTTGGCCCTGGCCCACAAACCGTTTTCAAGCTCCGCCCAGGACGCCTGCAGCTCCGCCTCGCGCTTCGAATACGCCTCGCGCAATTCGTGCTCCTTGAGGCGGAAGCTTCGAAGAAGGGATTCCTCCCGTTCCGCGAGTCTCTTGTGGAACTCCTCCGAAAGTCTCTTGAGTTCCCCCTCCTTCTCTTGCGCCTCGCGCTTCAATTTGGCGATTTCGCGATCTCGCTCCCCGATGTCGCCCTTGAGCTGCTCGATCGAAACCGTGATGGAGCGGTCCCGCTCTTGCCGGAGCTTGCCCAGGAGTTCGGCCTGCTTGGCCGCCTCGCCCGCGACCTCGAGCTTCTCCCGCTCGGCCGCGATGATCTCCGCCTCCCGCTTTTCCAGAAGCTTCCTGAGGTTTTGGAGCTCCTCGTGGCGCTCCGCCGCCTGAGCGCCCATCGCGGCGATATCGCGCCTGAGCCCCGAGAGCTCCTCCTCCAGGCGTTGCCGGGCCGCCTCCCCCCGGGCGCCTTCCTCGGCGCGGATTTCGAGCCGCGCCTGGTTTTTCCAATCCTCCCCGCGCTCGAGGAGCCGGCGTCGCTCCTCCTGCCATGCCCGGGATTTCTCGTCGAGCTCCGCGATCGCGTCCGCCAGCTCCTTGGCCCTGCCTTCGGCGAGCTTGCGGCGGTTGGCCTCCTCCTGGAAGTCGGCCTTGGCTTTGGCGCAGCCTTCTTGGAGGTCTCGAATCGTGGAAAGGGCGCCCCGGATGGCGAGCCTGGCGGCCTCGAGGCTATTGATCTCCTTGAGGGACTCCTCGTCTTGGGGGTCCATGGGCTAGGGCCCAACTTTAACGGCCTTCCGTTACGAATTTATAACATCGAATTTGTTATACTGGGCTGATGACGAAATCAACGGTTCTCCAGTCCAAGATGGAGATCGAGAAGATTTCGCGCGGCCTTCTGAGGGTCAAGCTCAACTCCGGCCGGGGGTTCTTCAAGATCAGCCAGAGCCGGCGCGAGGACAAGACGAATCTCCTCAGCCTGGAGATCAACACCCTCAAAAGCTTCGAAATCGGCAACACCTGCGACACCTGCCATTTCTGGTTCCATTGCCTCAAGGCGCCATCCGTCTTCTCCCAGAAAAAAGTCGTCAACATCCCGAAGACGATCCAAATCCCCCGTCCGATCGACGAGGAGATGCTCTGGGAACTCTCCCCGCTTTTCGAGCTTTTCGAAAAGGGCGAATACGCCGTCTTCGAAACCGAGGTCAACCTCGGCGGCCCTTACCGGGACAACGACGAGGGCTCCTATTTCCGCAATCCCGAATTCCTCGAGCTGTGGGACCTGGAATCTCCCGAGGAAGCGGGTCTTCTTTCCGGTTGGGAACACTACGAAAGCTCCCGGCCGCGGGTTTTCCGCCATGAGTCCCCCTACCCGGCGGAGAAGCAGTTCAGCTTCATCATCCCCCTGGTCCCCGTTTCCAAGCGCAAGGATGAGTTCGTGAAGGTCTACGAGTCCATGATCCGCAACGGCGACAGGCCGAAGATCCTCCTCTTGGGCTTTTACCAGCGCCCCGTCCCGTCGGCTGTCGTCAAGGGAGACGCGAAAAGCATGCACTCCTTCTTCGGCGGCTTTGTCCTCGACGGTCACCATAAGCTCGCGGCCTACCGCAGGGCGGGTGTCCCGGCTCGCTTTCTAACCATCCTTTCCTACAAAGCCAGCAAGTACGCCCTTCTCCCGCAGGAAGAGACCGGCAAGACCCCGCGCGAACGCCTCGACGAGCGTCTCGGTGCGCTGGCGCTCTAAAAAAGAAACGGAAGGCCCCAGAAAGCCACCGAAGGCTCCGGAAGGAATTGCCGTGGATGCCTTTCGCCGCCTCCCGTGGCCGCTCCTTTTGTCCCTCCCTGTCGTCCTGGCACGATTTTTTCCGAGGCCGGCGCTCCTTGACGCCAGGACCGGCGCCGCCGCCTCTCACGCCGTCCTTCTCTTTCCCGCGGGCCATCTGCTGCTGACACCCCTCTCCATCCTCGCCGACTGGCTCAACTGCAACAGCCTCGGCCAGGACGCCGCCTTCCTGGCTTGGGTGCTTCTGGCCTATCTCGTTCTCCTTTGGCGGCTTGGGAGCTCGCACCCCTCCCCTCGAGGGGGCGCTCGGGAGCGGGAGGCCTCTCCATGGAGACGAATCCTTCTCCTCTCCGCCCTCTACTGGCTCGGCGCCGCGTCCTTCATCGCCTGGACTCTTTTCTTCCCCCGCGCGACGGCCCGCATCGCCCTCGACGACCCCGATCTCCTGGCGGTCGATTTCCATTCTCACAGCTCGTATTCCTGGGACGGGGTCAAGTTCTTCACCCCCGCCCGCAACATCGCTTGGCATCGATCCTGCGGCTTCGGCGCCGCCTTCATCACCGACCATAAGACCATCGCGGGCGCCCGCGCGGCTTTCGGGCTCTACGCCGGCAGCCCTCCCTACGCCTCGCTCGAGGGCGAAGAGCTCCAAGAGGAGGGGATCCATGTCGTCATCCTTGGAACCCCTCCCCCTGTCGATCCGGATGCCGTAGGATTAGCCGAACTGATTCGGCTCGTCGCCCCGGCAAGCCGCAAGCCGGGGGGCACAAGGAAGTCTTCGGCGGGCTCCGGCTTTGGCCGCGGCGGCGGAAGAAACAGCATTTTTTTCTGCGCTCCCGAGGATTGGAAAAGATACGCTCCAGAAACTCCCGCCCGTCTGGCGGCCCTAGGAACCCCCGGCTTCGAGATTTTCAACACGGCCCCCAAGCCGCGCGGGTACCCGAAGGCCCTCGAGCGGAGCATCGTTGGCCTTGCCCGCCGAAAAAATCTTTATCTCGTCGCCGACAGCGACAATCACGGCTACGGATACGCTTCCTGCGCCTGGAACGTCCTGCGCCTGCCCGGCTGGAGCAGCCTCGCCGCGCCGGATCTTCAAGGCCGGATCCTCCTCAAGCTCCACGCAGACGGCTTCAACGCCGTCGAACCCGTCATCCGCAACCACCCGGCGCTCCGCGGCGCCTCGCTGCTTGCCGAACCCTGGCTTTCTCTTTGGACTCTCTTAAGGACCTTCAGCGCGGCCCAGAGCCTGGCGATGCTCGCCTGGATTTGGGGGCTATGGGGACTGACGGCGGGAGTGATGCGTCACTCGTCCCTGACTTCTTATTGAAGCGCCTCATCCCGGATCGCCTCGATCTCGGCGATTTCCTTGGGAACGTCGGTCAGGTTCATGGGAGGACCCGCGGGCTGCACGACGACGTCGTCCTCGATGCGGACTCCCCCGACCTCCAGGAATTCGGAGGCTTTGTCGAAGTCGACGAACGAACGATAGCGCCGCCTGATCTTGGGGTCGGAAAGGATGGCGTGATGGAAATATACCCCCGGCTCGACCGTGACGACGAAATTAGGCTCGAGTCGCGCGTTGAAGCGCACCGGCACCTTCGTCGGATTGGGCAGACTGCGCTTGCGTCCGCCCAAGGAGTCGTGGACGTCGAGCCCCAGCATGTGACCGATGCCGTGAGGGTAGAAAAGCCGCGTCGCCCCCCCCTCGACGAGCGCCGACTCGTCGCCTCTCAAGATGCCGAGATCCTTGAGGCCGCGGGCGATGACCCGCATGGAATGGAGGTGAAGCTCGGCCGCGAGAAGGCCTGGGCGGGCCTTGTCGATCGAGCTTTTCTGCGCCTCAAGCACCAGGGCGTAGATATCCCTCTGCCGGGAGCCGAAGCGGCGTCCGATGGGAAATGTCCTCGTGATGTCGGCGGAATACCCGTCCGCCTCGGCCGCGGCGTCGATGAGCAGGAGATCGCCGGCCTTGAGAACGGCGTCGTTGTCCTGGTAATGCAGCACCGCGGCGTTTTTGCCCGCGGCGACGATCGAGGGATAGCCCAGATATTTCAGCCCGCGCCTCAAGCATTCGGCCTCGAAAGCCGCCTGCACTTCGTACTCGTAAAGCCCGGCGCGCGCCAGACGCATCGCGGCCCGGTGCGCGAGGCCCGAAACCTCGGACGCCTTCCTTAATAAGGAGATTTCTCCGGGGGTTTTGACGGCCCTCATCTCGTCCAAGGCGTCCCGCAGCTCGGCCTGAGCCGGTCTGAGGCCTTTCGGCGCCTTCACGGACTTCAGGGAGCCGGCATCGGCGTAAAGCTTCCGATAGCCTCGGGCCTGGGCCTTGAGGACGGCCGGGAGGCGGTCATTGTAGAACGCCCTCTCAAACCCATAAAGCGCCTTGGCCTCATCGGGCCCGGGGAGATCCCCCAACCATATGCGGTAGTGATTGTCGATCTTCGGAATGAACAGGGTTTCGCGGCCGCGACGGGGGTCGATGAGAATCCGGCAGTGCGGGCGGGGAATGCCGCTCACGTAGAGGAAATCGGAGCTTTGCCGGAAGGGATATTCGACGTCGCCGTTGCGGCGGCAGGGCGCGGCGCCGGAAAGAAGGATGAGGCCGTCCGGAAGCCTCTTGGCGAGGCTACGGCGGATATCGCCGTAATGCCCCGGGCTCCGCGGTCGCCCCTGCTTGCTCATTTCCAGCTATTCTATCCTTTTATTGCCAACCCGGAATCGCATTTTTGTCCTGCCGCACAGGCGGCTCGTGAAGCGTCGACGCGCCGGAGGGACGCACCGGAGAGTCGGGGAATACTTCGAGGCGCGGCACCTGCTGATCGAGATTCTTGAGCGCCGGCGCCGAAACGTCGGAGGGGCTTATATTGCCATGCGGGTTCGAGCGTCTGTCCATCTCCTGGCGGCTTTCCCGGCCGAATCGATAGGAGAGGGTCAGCCGCATCTGGTCGTTGAGGCCTTGCGTGGACATCAGCCACGCCACGTCGAGGATCAATTCCCGGTTCCAGTTGAAGCCGAATCCGGCCGTCAAGCCCAGCGGGCTTCCGGCGTCGTATTGATAGCCCAGGCGCACGGCATAGCGGTTAAAAATCCGGTATTCGCCGCCGACGGCGTAGAACTGCTGCTCCTCGGTGAAAAGATGCGTCGCGTCGGCGTCGAACTCCATCACTCCCCATTGCCCGCCACGAGTCCATCCCACGCCGGCCTTGAGCATCGAGGGCAAGGGGTCCGAGGCCTGGATATAGCGAAGGCGTCCGCCCATGTTGAGCAGCGAGGCGCCCGCGCTCAAACCCAGGGCCGGGATGTCCGCCAAATACCCGGCGCTGCCCGCCGCGGTCTCCGCCGAATATTGCTGGGCCAAGGTCGACTTGATGTACTCCCCGGAGACCCCCACGTAGTGATTCACTTGCAGAAGCTGGGACCCATAAGGCAGCTCCGTGCGTCCCAGGCGTTCCGAGTAGCCCATCGTGGCGATGAGGTCGTTGCCGGCATTGAAGTTCGACGAGCCCGCGTAGGAGCCGTCGGGGTTGGTGGTGTTGACGTTGATCGTGCCGTCGTTGTTATAAAGAAGGCTCGCGCCGAAGGCCGCGTCTCCGTTGTCGCTTAGGCCCGAAAAAGGCAGCGGCCCGGCGTAGGCGATGTCCTGGAGATTGTTGTCCGAGATTCCGGACAGATATGAGAGCGCGAACTCGTGGAAGGGAAGCCGGCTCATGCCCGCGGGATTGTAATAGAGAGCCGAGGAGTCATCCGCCAAGGCCGTGAAAGCCGAGCCCATCCCGTCGGCGCGCGCGCCCAGCGGGATCAAAAGGGCGGGCTCGGCGGTCACGCCGGCGCCGCCTCCAGCCTGCGCCTCCTCCGCCAAGAGGAGGATGATCGCTCCGAACGCTAGGAGCTTTCGAAGCTTCGGATAGCCCACCGCATCATTTCACCACGATGATTTTCTGTGTTTGCGAGATGCCGGGGCCGTCGATATGGGCGATATAGACCCCGCTGGCCACCGTCGAGCCAGCGGAGTTTTGCCCCGCCCAGTCGATCGAACCCTCACCCGCCGGCAAATTGTTGTCGAGCAAGGTCGCCACGAGCCTGCCGGATAGGGTGTAGAGTCTGATCGTCACATGTCCTGACTGCTGGATCTGGTATTTGAGCGTGGCATGCTGGCCCTTTAAAGGGTCGAAGACGTTGTTCCACGCGCTAAAGGACGTCTGGTTCGTCGCGAGATTAATGGCATTCGATAGGCCGAGGCTGACCACGTCGTGCAGCGTGCTGGAGGCGAAGACCTCGACGTAAACGGTCCCTACCGCGGGGTAGCGGGCCGCGAAGCCGGGCTGGATCGTCACGGAGCCGCTGACGGTCCCGTTGGCGACGCCTCCCGAGGTGCAGGCCAAGAGGCTTCCCGGTTCATTGGTCTGGGTCTGCTCCATGACGTTCTGCGCCTGGTCCCGCAGCTGGACATAACCATCCGCCCCGCCGCAGTCGAAGCTGTAGAGAGGAGTTCCGGCGGCGAAGTTCCCCACGTTCGCCGAAAAGCTGATCGTGTCGTTGTCGAAGGAGGCCTGGACCAAGGCCGCGGTGGAGGCCTGGGCCTGCGGGTAGGAGAAGGTGAGCGTGTAGGGCAGGGGATTATTGACGCCCGAGATCGAACCGTCGAGCGTCGGCCCGCCCGAGACCTCCAGGTAGTACTGCTCCGCCTCGGTGGCGTTATAGCTCAGCGTCACGGTCTGTTGCGAGGTCGTGCAGTCGGCGCTTGCGCACAGGTTGCCCACGTCGTTGAAGCCATTGATGGCGGGGATGGCCTGGGCGAGCTGGTTATTCTGGTCGTCGTAAAGAGTGAGCATATAGCCCGAGTAATAGCCTCCGTTGCCGTCCGGGCTCGGCGGAAGGGTCATCGATATGGAGATCGCCCCTACCGCCGAGCCGAAGGTGTAGAAATTCGTCTGGCCGGTCGTGCCGATCGTCGCCGAGACCGTGGGGGTGGTGCTGACGTCCAGCGCCGTCTGGAAGCCGCTGTTGGCGTCGACGCCGAGAAAGTCGACGCCGTGGAGCGCGAAGTAGGTGGTAATATAAGAGGAGGCATTGCATGTCACCCCTCCCTTCGATTGGAGCGGTCCTCCGCCGGCTCCTCCCGTCTTGTCCACGTCAAGCAGGGCCTGCTCTATCTCCGCAAAGCTTTCCGGATAATAGAACCAGGCCTGAAACTCGAGCCTGTCCGCGCAGGAAACGCCGTCCGCATAGCTGTTGAGGCTTTTGATCAGATTTTTGCGGATGTCCCAGAGCGACTGGCTGAAATAGACGCTGTCCGCGTGAATTTCGCCGACCCAATTGCCGTTCGACAGCACCTGACATGGCAAATTGGGACAGGCGTTCTGGTCATCAAGCTCCCGGAGCGGCGTGCCGTAAGCGGTGGAGTACTGATACGCGAGAGAATAGACGACCCAAGCTCCGATACCGGGGTCGTTGAGCTCCGTCGCCGAGAAATAGTCGGCGTTTCCCTCGGAGATGGTGCCGGATTCGCCGAAGTTCACGATCGGCATGATCTTGTTGATCATATAATGGGTGAACTCGTGATGCGGGACGGTCGCGTCGTCCGCGAAGGCGTCGGAAGGCTGGGTGTCGTTGAGGTCGCCGAAGGCGATGACATTGTACGCAGGATCGTAGAAAGCGTTGATGACGCTCGGCGGCAGGAGCGCCATCGCGGGGGCCGGGCCCTCAAGGTTCGCGGCGCCCGAACTATCCACGTCGCCCACGAGGTAGTCGTGCGCGGCGTTGATATGGTAGTAGAGGCTGATCTCGCTGTGGAGGTTGTGGTAGGTGAGCCCCGTTTGGGTCCACGTGAAGCTGCTGACCGCGCCCGGAATGTTGGTCGGGCCCGGGATGTAGCCCGCGGCGCCCCCCAGGGTCAGGTAAAGCACATTGCTCACGTCATAGCCGTAGCTTTGGCCCGAGGAATTCGATCTCAAAAGAAGGGCCAACGTCGTTCCGGGAGAGATCGCCCCCGTCAAGTTGCCGGTCTGCGTCAGGTCCCCGACGTAGGATCCCATGAAATGGCCGCTGGCGTCCAGGACAGCGGTCTCGTCGTCGTCCGTGATGTCGCCACCCTCGCCGCCCGCCAGCTGATTCGCGGTCACGGCGCCCATTTGAAAGTTGCTGAACACCGGGGCCACCGCCAGGACCGGCATGGTGCTCCCGGTCACGGTCATGGTCGACGTTAAGTAGGCGTTGTTTGGGTAGGGGTGCGGCGAAGAGGCGGTCAGGGACTGGGAAGCCCATCCCATGCCGCCGTTGTCGTAATGGGCGCTCGGACCCAGGTAATTAGCGACATTCACGTACTGCCCCTGAAGCTGCGACGAAATTCTTCCCTGCAACCCCGGAGGCGTGCAGTAGTTGCCGTTGGCGTCCGTCAGGGTGTAGGTCGAGGCGTCGCCGACATAGATTTTCTCGTTGGAGAACGGCTGCAGCGAAAGCCCGGAAGAGGACGGGTCGATCATGTAGACGTAGCCGTTGACGGTCCCCGCCTGGCCGCAGACATACTCCCTGTTGCTGGTCCTAAACAAAACGGCGCCCGTCCGGGCGTCCACGTAGTAGGTCCACGAGCCGCTGCGTCCTCGGGCCTTGAACTTCCAAGCCAACGAGGGCTTGCCCAGGGCGCGGCTTCCGAGAATGACGAGGCTGCCTCCCTGGGGCCGGGTGCCGCAGTCTTTTTGGACGGCGAGGGCCGCCTGTTCACGCGAGATGGAGGGCGCCGTCGGCAAGCTGAGGTTCGGTTCATAGCTCGATTCGAAACCGACCACCGCGTTGTCCTTGTCCAGATGGACCTTGACCCGCGCGAATTCGACCGGCAGGCCCCGGTAGCTTTGGCTGAAGAGGATGTGGTGTTGGCCGAAGGCCGAGTTCTGGCGCAGGACCGACAGGGAAGCCTCGTCGACTCCCGTCAGGGTCGCCTGCTCCTGGAGAAACGAGCGCGCGACGACCTCGGGGTCGCCCGCTCGCCCCGGGGCGAGCCGTCCGCCCCGCAGCATCGAGAGAGCCCCCGTCCGGGCGTCGTAGCGGGCTTTCCAGCGGCCGTTATGGCTTTTTTTGAAATCGGCGAGCGCGGCGAGGCTTGCCGCGTCGGCCGTATGGCTCACCGGCGGGACACGCCGGTCGAGATGGAAGCGCTTCGCGTCAGCTTGGGCGCCGGCGCCGGGGAAGATGGCGAAGCCGGGGCGGATCGCGACAGACATCGCTCCCAGAAGCAGGATCAAGCGTTTCAAGGCTTTTTCTCCAGCCTGGAAACGAGGGCCTTCGCGGCCTCGATTTGAAGGCGCTTGGACGCATCCTTTTCCATCACGCGCTTGAGGAGCGCGTTCGCAGCGGCGCCTGGCACGGCTTCAAGAGCCCGGACGGCGATCGCGCGCAAGTCCGGGTCGGGCTGGGCCAGATTGGCGGAGACAAGGGACAGATCGATCGCCTGCCCCCGCTCGGCCAGGCCTCGCAGGACGGGGAGGAGAATCTCCGGCGTCGGATTTTGCGCGAGAGCCGCCTTGAGAAGGGCGATGCTTCCGGCGTCATTGAGGCCGGAGAGAGCCACGAAAGCCTTGAAGCGAACCCGGGAATCCCCGTCCTTGGCTCCCGCGCGCAGGGCAGCCGTCGCGCCCGGATCGTCGAATTTCCCGAGAGCCGCCATCACCGCCATGCGCACGTCCGCGACGGGGTCGCTCGCGGCCTTGATCAGCGCGGGGAGGGCTTCCGCGCGCTGGATGCGCCCCAGGGCCGCGGCCGCGGCCGCCCGAACCCCGGGGTCCGGATCGCCGAGAGCCGTCACGAAAGGCGAGCCGTACTCGTCGAAAAAGCCGAGATGGGCCAACGCGATCTTGGTCGCGTCCTGGACCGTATCGGAGGCATCCACGAGAGTCTTCTCCATCACCTTGACCGCGTCGACCCCCCCGATCAGCGAAAGCTTCTCGATGGCGCTGGCCCGAGCGCGGTTTTTAGCGAGAAGCTTGAGCTCCCGGACGGGGTCGCCCGGCCGGGAGGAGCCGACGCCCTCGAGGGCGATCGCGGCGAGAGCCTTAAACCCCCTTTGATCCCCCAGGGTATCGAGGCTGAACGCCGCGGCGATGCGGACGTAGACGTCCGGGTCCTTCAAGGCCTTGCGCAACACGGGCAGGGCCGCGGGATTGCCGATCACCCCCCAGCTTCGCGCCGCCGCGGCGCGCACGGACGCGCTCGGGTCGTGCAGCCGTGCCATGAGGACGCCCAGGGCCTTCTTGCCGAGCTCCTTGTCGACCGCCGTCGTGGCGGCGTCTCCGGCTGCGAGCGGCTGGACGAGGCCCCCCGTGGCAAGCACGAAAAATGCCGCCGCAAATAGGCGGCTCAGGAGCCCTCTATGGATCACCGGAAAAGACTATAGAAAATCCTTTACGGCCGTATTTCGCGCGCGTTACTAAAAGATTAATATAAAGAGACCCCCTTTTTTCTGGCTTTTCAAGCCGGTACGTCCTATCCTCTTCGCGAGGACCGGCGATGAACCGCAACGGAGGCAGGAAAAGACAGTCGATCGGACGTTCCGGCGCCCACGCCTTGCTCAAATCGGCCGCCGCCATCATCCTGGTCGGCTCGGCCGTTTTGATGATCGGCGCGGCGGAGCATTGGTTCGAGAGCAGGAGCCCCGACTCCTATTTTCCCGCCTTGGAGGTCGAGAAAGCCGCGGCGGCTCCTCTCGCCATGGCTGACAGCGAGGATTCCGACGACGCCGGCCCCCAATGCCTGAGCGCTGGACGTGAATGCGGAACGCCCGGGGTCACGACGTCATGCTGTTCCGGCGAGGTCTGCATGCCCGTAGGGGCCTATGCCTCGATGGAAGGCCGATTCCCGTACGTCAAGACCATGTGCGTAGCGGTACGCCCGCCGACGCCCAAGATCTTCTCAGCCCCCCGCTGCCAAGAGCGCGGCCAGTACTGCGGCGAAGGCTTCCCCTGCTGCGGAGGAGCCCAGTGCGACCCCGTGGCCCACGCCTGCCGGGCAGTACCTCTCTCGGCTTGGTGGCCCAGCTGATGAATGCGCCGGCCTTCCGCGGCTTTCTGCCGCCGGATTAAGGAGGCGTGACCGGGACCGTCGGGGGCGCGGACGGGGAGGCGCCGGCCGGAGCCTGCTGCGGCGCGGCGGGGGATTGGGCCGCCGGGGGGTTCAGCGCGGACGGGGGAACATGGCTCTTTTGGAGCGCTTGGTTGACGATCCGCGCCGCCGCCGCCTTCGCCGCGGCCGTCTGTTGGGCCGTGGCGGCGCCCGACGGGGCCTGGGCGGGAACGTTGGACGGGGGCCCAGGCCTTGAGACCGGAGGAAGGCGGGACTTGTCCAAGGTCGGGATCACATAGGGCTTGGCCGGAGCGGTCGCCGCATGCCGGCGAAGCCGACGCGCGCGACGCGCGGGGCGACGCCTTTTTTTGATGGCCGCGCCGAGCTTTCTCGGCGGCGACATCGGCGCCGCGGCGAGATACTTGGCCGCCGCCCGCTGATTCTCCGCGGTCACCTTGGCCTTAAGATGGCGTCGAGACGCCTTCCCGCGCTTCTTTGCCTCCCGAGGCTTCACGGGGCGGACGGGCTTTCCGTTGGCGTTATAGATAAAAACATCGCTTTTCATAAGGCCGTAGGATTTATAAGGAGAGTTCTTATAAGAGAACACGGCGGCCGCGTCCTTCTTCCTGGCCACCTTCCTATTATTAGAATGGCGGGCTTTCGAGGAGCGCTTCGCGTGCCGACGCCTCCCGGATGGGGCAGCCTTTTTTTTATGGGCGGAAACCTTCTTGACCGCCGCGGCGACTCCAGGCTTTGTCCCTGCCGTCTCTTGGGACCAAGCCGGAACCGATAATGCACCGACGACGAAGAAGCAAAGGACGGCCAACGAAGACAAAAGAACGCCATGGAAAAGTTGACATTTAAGGGCGTTTCGCCCGTTTCCGCCGTTGACTTCCGTTGCCATGGAGCTCCGATTCACTCAGAATATGAAATTCTTCAAGCAATAGACGCTGCCGCCGGATTTATGAAACTCCGAGGTGTCGACAGGAGAAACTTCGAGGCCCATCGCCTGGATATGCCGGGACGCGGCTTTCGCCCCGTGGTGGATCACGACGGTCTTGCCGTCCACCACGCAGCCGTTCAAGGCCATCGCTTCCACGGCCTCTTCCTCGCCGATCGAGACGACCATCGGGAAGATCTTAAGGATCAACTCCAGGCTCGCCGCGTCAAAAGCCGCCGCGTGGATGAGCACGGCCTCGCTTGTCAGGGGGCAAAAGCAGGTGTCGAGGTGATAGAAGCGTTCGTTGACGAGCTTGAGGAGAATGACCGGGGTCTCGAAGAGGGCGGCGATGTCCTCGTAGGGATCGATGCTCGACCTGAATCCATAGCCGCCCCAGACCAGGCGGCGCTCCGGATGCCACAGGGCGTCTCCCCCCCCCTCGAAGAAGACGTCGCGGCCGCGCAGACGCGCGATCTTGTAGCCCAACGCTTGAAAAAAGGCCTCGGAGGCCGGCACCTCGCGGCGCCGCGAGGGATGGAGCATCTGGCTCGAAAGGCATATCCTTTCCCCCGACGGGGAAAGTCCCGTGAAGCAGGTATTGGCGCAGAACGTCATGTCCTCCAGGTTCGGGAGCGGCTCGATCAACGAAACGGGCTTCCCCGCCGCCTCGAAGGCGCGGCGGACTCCCTCCCATTGCCGCCGAGCGGCGTCTTTCGCGACCTTGCCCGCTTGTCCCACCATGAAGGGGTTTTTGACGTCGACGACATCGAAGTAGTCCGGGGGGCACATGAGGACGCCCCGAGGGCCGGGCATGGGCTCCGCGGATTTAAGCGAAAAGCCCCGGAGATCCGAGACGGCCCGGTAAATGACGCGGCTCATGGTCGGGTCACGCGAAGCACGACTCCACGAAGCGCCGCGCGAACTCGTCAGCGGAGCCTCGCCAAGGCCGCGGAGGAGTTCCGGGCTCGAGGGCGGCGATGCCGCCGTCGGCGGGCCCTTCCCACGCCCACGGCTCCCCCACGTCGATGCGCATGGAGACGCCCGCGCGATGGCGCAGAGGAAGAAAGAGAAGGGGCCCGTGCGGCAAAAGGCGGCGCGCGAGCAGCCTAAAAAACCTTGTCCGGAACGGCGTTTCGCGGGCCGCCTCGGCCTCGAGCGATCCGATCGCCTCCAGCCGCGACGTCGTCCCAAAGCCCAGGGCGTCAAGGAACCGGTCGAGAAGCCTCCGCTCCGCGGCGCAGACGCGCCCCGTGTCCGCCAGACAACTTTCCGGCGTTCCGCGCCCCTCGAGACCCCCGAAAATCGACAGGAGGCGCATCTCCATCTGACGCCAGAGGCTCCGCCCTCCCAGCGGCCGCTCGAATCGTTCCCTGTCGAGACCGGCGAATTCAGGAATATTTTGGAGCTCCCCCCGGATGCGCGCCGGCTCCGAGCGGCGGGGGCTCGCGAGCCGCGCCCACCACACCCATTCCCGCACCGCATAAAGGAGCCGTGCCGTGGTGGGCACGCCCCCCGCCAGCACCATGACGATCTCGCCGCCCGCGCGCAGTTCCCCCAGGAGCCTTTCGGCCGCGGAGGGCCAAGCCGCCCCCGAAAGAAGCAAGCGGCTGGCGGCGCCGCGGCTGTGGTGCATCCGGTCCAGGACCAGATGACGGTAGCCGATCATCGCCCCGGCATAGAGGCCCTCCATGTGAAGCCCCACGGTGTCGAGCGCGAAAGGGTCGATGGCCACGACCAAGCGGGGCCTGGCTCCGGGCCCCCGAAGGCTTTGAAGAGCGTGCATCGCGACATGCATCATCTCGAAATTAAGAGCCGCCTCCTCGCCCCGAGGATTGGGATGCGAGGTTAACGCCAGGATCGGACAGCGTCCACGATCTCCATCGAGCCGGCTCAGCAGCCCGCGGGCGCTCTCCATGGCCGGGGAGCGTTCGTCGAAAGGGAGATTCCTGCGTCCCGAGAGGGCCCGGAAGAACCCATCGTGAACCTTCAAGGACCACTCCGATGGGAGAAGCGACACGGCCTTGCCGATCGCGGCTCCGGCCATAATGAGGGGCGGCTCGATCCAGGGCCTTAAGGGATGGTTTTTCCCCCATGGAACGGGCCCGTCGAGCTCCTTGCGGCGCTCTTGGGCGCGCATGACGACGCCCATCAAATCCTCGGCGGTATCGGTCTCTGGGATGGGACCGGAGCTCGGTGCTGGCTCCACGACTCAGTTTAACAAAAATGATAATCTGCTGTCGGTGCAGAGCCTCGGATTTTTCATCATGGGGGCCGCTTTCTTCGCCTCCACGCCGGCACTCAAAGCCGCCCCCTTCTTTCCCCCGCGCCTGGACGGAGCGGGCGGCTGCGGGATCCTGCTCGTGGGGGAGGGCGGCGACTACGGCTGGGTCGAGGCCGCGGACGTCATCCGACGCTCGGCGGGCGCGGCGTACCCGGTCGAGGTCGCCGCGGGTCCCGGAGACCAGGCGGGGCTCCGACTGGCGCTTGAGCGCCTCGAGAACCGGCATGTGAGCCGCGCGGCGCTCCTGCCCCTGTATCTTTTTCCCAGTTCCCCCTTCTTGAATCAGACCTTGGATGCCGTTGGACTAGGCGCGGTCAAGACCACGACCCCCCCCACCTTCGTAAGCCGGACGGGAACCGTCATTCCACGGCTTCCCGTCCGCTCGGATCCGCCGGTCGTGTCAAGCTCGGTGCGCCTCCTGCGAACAGCTCCTTTGGGGGAGAGCCCCTTTTTCCCACGATTGATCGCCTCGAGGGCTCGCGCGGTTTCAAAGTCGCCTCGGCATACCGTCCTCTTTTTGGTCGGGAACGTTTCCATCATGGAGACCTCCTCGGCCAAGGCCTGGGAGACATGGGCCCAGAACGTCGCCCTTCAGGCGGGCATCAGCGGGGGCTTCAAGAGGGCCCGAGCGTTCTCTCTTCGCGAGGACGGCCCGGACGCCGAACGGGTGAAACACGAACAGGTCCTCACCGCCGCCGCGCTCAAGGCTCTTTCCTCCGGGCATCTGGCCGTCGTCCCTCTCGAGCCGCGCCCGGGGCTCGCGGAGTCGGGAGCCCACAACGCCCTACGAGGGCTGCTCGTCGACTTCGCGTCGAAGCCTCTCCTGCCGGACCCGATTCTCGGCCAGTGGGCCCTGGCGGCCGCCGAAAAGGCCTGCGGGGAAGCGCGATGAGACGGGCCCTCCCCTCTTTCCCGCCGCTCTCTCGAGGGGTGAGGAGCGCTTGGCATGTTTTAGCAAGCTTCATTATTTTTTCAAGAATCGTCTCGGCCCAGGAAATCCTTCTCGTCGACGAGCACACGCTCGCCGTCCGGATCAAGGCGTCGGGGACCGTGGCGGCCGCGAATGTCTTCCGCCTGCGTTCCGCCGGGGACGGACGCATCGAGACGGTCGACGTCTCAAGCGGGCAATGGGCTCCGGGAAGTTCGACGCTCGCCACGATGGCGGACACCGACATGTCGGCTCTCATGGATTCCCGCAGCACAACGCCGAAGAGCATCCTCAAGGACCGCTGGCGTTCTGTCTATCAGGCGGCCCCCATCGAGTGCCGTAAGGACTGCTTCATCCTGAAGGTCTACGTGTCGCCCCAGGAGACCGTCAAGGCCCACGCCGTCCTTTTCGAGGCCGCGCGGCGGCTCGTCATGTCGGGAAGGATCGTCGGCGACGCAAGCCGCTTCGCCCGCGACGGCCAGACCCTCGCTTTCTGGCCTCAAGGCCATCCCGAGTCGCGACGGACGATCGAACTATCGGGCTACAAGGCGCCTCCGGAGGAGGAGACCAGCAGCGCCGCCCTCGAAGGGGTCTTTAGCCGCGTGATGCCCGAGACCAATTGGCTCGCCCCGGACACCTCCTGGGAAGGGACCATCGTTGCCGACAGCTTCCAGGATCCTTTGGCGGGCCCCGGCGGCTCTCTTGTCTGCATGGGCGAGGAGGCGTTCTTCGCGGTCTCCATCCCGACCGGCACGATGACGCTTGGAGACATGAAGGACGTCAAGATGCGCGTCCAGAGCGGCAAGCTTCTCCTGGGCCGCGATCGGAGCCCCCTGGGCCCGTACTTCTGCGCGATCGTCAACAAAACGCCGGGCGCGGAGCACGCGATGCGGGAATTCCGCATCGTGGACGCCAGGCGCCCGCCCCGCCGCATTCGCGAGCCGGACTTTAGCGGCGATCCTTACGGCTCGGCGGGCCCCCCGTGACATGAAAACGAACGTTGACACCGCCTTTGTCCGCAACGCCCGCATCCTCGCCTTCATCATGGCGGGCGGCAAGGGCGAGCGGCTCTATCCCCTCACCCACGAGCGCGCCAAGCCCGCCGTCCCCTTCGGGGGCAAATACCGGCTCATCGACTTCGCCCTTTCCAATTTCGTCAATTCGGGCGTGATGTCGATCTACGTCCTGGTCCAGTACATGTCCCAGAGCTTAATCGAGCACCTCCGGCTGAGCTGGCGGCTCACCGGCCTCACCCGGGACCAATTCATCACGGTCGTCCCGCCGCAGATGCGGCTCGGTCCCTCCTGGTACCGGGGCACCGCGGACGCGGTGCGCCAGAACCTGAATCTCGTGCGCGACCATGCCCCCGACGTCGTCGCGGTGTTCGGCGCGGACCATGTCTACCGCATGGACATTCGCCAGATGCTGCGCCGCCATCTGGACGCCGGGGCGGACCTCACGGTATCGGCCGTGCGGGTCCCCCTGCGCTCCGCGACGAGCCTCGGCGTGATCGAAACCGACGCCTCGGGGCGGATCACCGGCTTCTCGGAGAAGCCCCAGCGCCCCAAGGCGGCCCCCGGCCATCCCGGCCAGGCGTTCGGCTCGATGGGCAACTACATTTTCCGCCCTAATATTCTCCTCGAGGCCCTTGAAGACTCCTCCTGGCAGGACCCCGAACTCGATTTCGGCCATCAAGTGATCCCGAAGCTCTACCCGCGCGTCAAGGCTTACGCCTACGATTTCTCCGAGCATGTCTTGCCGGGGATTGAACCTGGCGAGGACAAAGCCTACTGGAGGGACGTGGGGACGCTCGCGAGCTACTATCAGGCGAACCTCGATCTGCTGGGGCCGTCTCCCAAGCTCAACCTCGACAACGAGCGCTGGCGCGTCCACTCGGGACGCTATGATGGACCCGCGGCGAAGATCCTGGGGGGCCGGCTCGCCAACGCCATCATCGGCGACGGCTGCCTCATCGACGGCGCGACGATCCGCAACTCGATTCTCGGACGCGGGGTCAAGGTCGCCCCCGGCGCCGTCATCGAAGACTCCCTCATCATGGATTTTTGCCGGGTGGGCGCCAAGGCCCGCGTTCGACGGGCGGTCATCGACCGCTTCAATGAGATCGCGCCGGGAACGGAGATCGGCCGCGATCAGGCCGCGGATGCGTCTCGCTATCTGGTCGACCCATCGGGACTCGTCGCCATCGGGCGGGGGAGGCTCAGGAACCTGTTATGACCGTCAAGAAATTCGCCGTTCAAAGCGCCGCGGAAGCGCTCGAAATCGCCGGAGAAAACGACTCTCGTCTGAGGCGCCTGGAGCGGGAACTGGGCGTCGAGATATTCATGCGCCAGCACAAGGAGGGAGGCGGCTTCGCGGTCGAGATCCGCGGCGGGCAGACCCGGGTCAATAAAGCCATCCGGCGGCTCAAGGAACGCCTGCAGCTCATGCGCGAGCAACAGGAGAGCCCCGAACCCTCGGTGGATCCGGCCCGCGCGAGGGACGGCCACGTTCCGGAGCCCATGAACATCGACTCCCCGAATCTTCCGGCGAACGGCATCTACAGAACCGCAGCGGGAAAGATCATCCGCCCCATGACCGCGAACCAGAAGCGCTACGTGGACGCCATCTTGAACCATGACCTCGTCTTCGGGATCGGCCCGGCGGGGACCGGCAAGACCTTCCTCGCGGTCGCCTGCGCGCTCAGGGCGCTCGAGCTCCGGCAAGTCCAGCGGGTCATCCTCTCGCGCCCCGTGGTCGAGGCCGGCGAAAGGCTCGGCTATCTGCCGGGAGATCTCCTCGAAAAAATGGGGCCTTATTTAAAGCCCGTCTACGATTGTTTCTTCATCATGCTGGGCCCCGAGCGCTTCCGCCTCTGGCGCGACACCGAAACGATCGAGATCGTGCCCCTGGCCTACATGCGCGGCCGCACCTTCGAGGACGCCTTCATCATATTGGACGAGGCCCAGAACACGACCCCGGAGCAGATGAAAATGTTCCTCACGCGCATGGGGACCGGGTCCAAAGTCGTGGTCACGGGCGACGAGACCCAGCACGATCTGCCGGGGCATATTCGTTCGGGCCTCGAGGCCGTTATCGCGATCCTGAAATCCGTCGAGGGGATCGCCTTCGAGAGGCTCACCGAGACTGACGTCGTGCGCCACCCCATCGTGCGCAAGATCATCCGCGCTTACCAGGAGTGGGAAGCCAAGAAATAGCGCCGATCGCCCGCCATGATCCGTATCGTCGGAATCTCGACTCTCCCCCCCTCGGCCCGCCGGCCGGATCTCATCCGGGCCGCCTGCCGCGAGGCCTTTCAAAGCGAGGGCCGCGCTCTCACGGGAGGACTGACCGTGCTTTTCGCCGACCGACGCCGCATGCTCGGAATCAATAAGGCCTTCCTCGGCCACTCCCATGACACGGACGTGATCGCCTTCCCCTATGACGAACCGGAGGCGGGGGCCGGGGATATCGTGATCTCGGCCCCCATGGCGCGCCGGCAGGCGCGCGAGCTGGGGCACTCCGTCTTGCGGGAAGTCCTGACCCTCGTCCTCCACGGCGCCCTCCATATACTGGGCTACGACGACCACCGCCCCCGCGACCGCCGGCGAATGTTCGCGAAACAGGACCGTCTCCTGGGCGCCCTGTCCTTAAAAGCCAAGAAATAGTAAGTTGCTTGTGTGGAGCCCGTGGCATCCGGCCGACCCGAAGCCTATGTCCTGATCGTCGACGACGACCCCTTGGTCCTCGACTTGGTCACGACACGCCTCGAGAGCGCGGGCTACAACGTGACGACGGCCGGGGACGCCTGGCAGGAGGTGATCCAGGCTCAGGCCCTGCGATTGGGCCTCCTCATCACCGACATCCAGATGCCCGGCTTCGGCTCGGGCATCGACGCCTACAAGAAACTCCGGCAGCTGTCCCCGCGGCTGCCCGTGGTCTTCATCACCGGCGTCAACCCCGAGCAGGCCAAGAAGACCTTGGACGATCTCAAAGACCCGCGGGTCCGGCTCGTCCCGAAGCCCATTGACTTCGCGCTCCTGCGCGCCGTGATCAAGCAACTCACCGGCATCGACCGGCCGCTGTAGGACAACCCAGGGCGCGGGCTCCCTCGCCGTTTCTTGCCGCTCTAATCCCGCCAGAAAAAAAGAGCGGCGACGAGGGCCAGGCCGATGACGTAGAGAAGCCAGGTATTGGTGACAAACCAGGGATAAACGCCTAGGGCGATCCCGATGACGACGGCGCGGATATTTTCCGATTTTCGGCCGTAGATAAAGGCCGCCGTGCCGATAAGGCTGAAAAGCAGATTGGCGAAAAGGGCTCCCGGCGACAGGCTCAAGGCCGACGGCATCTGGAATCCAGGAACGCTCGGATCGGTCACCCTATCCTCTTGCAGGCCATGGCGGCGCTCAGGACCGCGCTTTCGATCGTCGCGGGGAGACCCGTCCTCGTCCAGTCCCCGGCGACGAAAAAGCCCGGCGCCAGCTCGCCCGGGACGGGCCGCAGGGCCTCAGCCCCAGGCACCCCGGAGAGGGTCGCGAAAGGCTCCTTGACGACTTTGGCGTTTCTGACCCATTCCCGGCGGAAGGCCGGAAAGCAGCGGGCCAAATCCCGGCAGGCGGCTTCGACGAGGGCATCGGGCTTGCAAAGGAGCTCCCGGTGGGCGCCGCTGATCACGGTCGAGAGATATTGGCCGGCCGATCCCGCTGGACCGGCTTTGGAATTCAGTCTGGAACCGAGAATGGCGCTCTTATTGAACACCCATTGTATTTCGGTCCCAAGGAGGCCGACGAAGGCCTGCTCCTCCCGCAGCAAGGGCCTGTCCAGCCACAAGGAGACGCTCACGATGGGCGCTGGTCGAAGCCCTCTCCAGGCCCCCTGAAGGGATTTCGGCAAATCGATCTTCGCCAAATCCCAGGGAGCCAGGCAGGAGAGAACACTCCGGGCCCTCCAGGAAAACCCGCCCACGGTCCTGACGCCGATGATTCTTCCGTCCGGCCCTTCCTCGACGGCCGATATCCTCTCGGAGCGCCGGACGATCCCGCCCGCTTCGAGGATCGCCCGCTCGGCGGCGTCGGCATAAAGATCGCTCAAACCCACCCGTGAAATGCCGACGCGCGGGTCGGAATCCGGCGCGAAGAAGGCCCTCGAGAGGACCTGGGAGAGCCCCGTCGCGGAGGCGATCTCGGATTTTTCATTGAGGGCCGCGAGGGCGATGGGATCGAGAAGCCTCTCCCGGGCTCGAAGGCTGACCCCCTCCTTTCTGAGCCACTCGGCGATCGTCATCGAGTCCAAATTCGGCGCGAACCCGCCGTCCAACGCCGCGCGAGACCTACGATGGAAAAACCGCGCCAGCCCCCATTTATCCCGCAGGGAAAGGCCCCGAAGCGCCGCGATTCCAAACCCGAGCCCCAGCCGGCCAGGCAGGCCCGCCGGGGGGCGAAGCCGGTCCCGGTTTCCCGAGCCGTCCACGAATTCGAGATGCAGACGATCCGAAATCTCGAGACGATCCTCCGTCCCGATCGCTCTCAGGAACTTCCTGGTCTCGCGATAGCAGGCGAGGAAGAGGTGCTGGCCGTTGTCGATCGGCCCTTCGTAGCCCGGCTCGTGAAAAGAGAAGGCGCGGCCGCCCAGATGGGTCTTTTTTTCAAGAAGAACGACCTTGGCCCCCCGCCGCGCGAGCGTCACGCCGGCCGAAAGCCCGCTAAAGCCCCCGCCCAAGATTAATATGTCCGCCGTAGCCGTATTAGAGTCCACGGCAATAGAGCCAGGCCCGGACGGCCGCGCGGGCCTTCTCAATCCTCGAAAGCCTTACGCGCTCAAAGAGCACCGGAAATCCCTCGCGGCGTATTTTCTCGAGCGTCGCCTCGTAGACATGGGCCATGATCTCGGCCGAGAGCAGCCGCGGCCGGTCCCGGAAGTCGACGAGAGACCGCGCCCTCCGGTAGAGGAGCCGGGCCCGGTTGTAGAGGGCGTTCATGAGCCTGTCGAAGGCCTGGGAGTGCTCGCGCCTGGCGAGGGATTCGCGGGAATAGCCCGCCTCCGCCATCTCGGCGTCGGGAATGTAGACGCGGCCCATCTCGAGATCGGTCCCCACGTCGCGGATGATGTTCGTGAGTTGGAAGGCGCGGCCGAAGAGAATCGCGAACTCCTTTTGCTTTTCCCGCGGCGTGCGCTCGCAGCCGAAGATGCACATCCCGAGCTCCCCCACGGCGCCCGCCACCCCGTCCATGTAGTGCTCAAGCTCGGAGAAATCCTTGAACCTCGCGGGACCCAGGTCCATGGCGCAGCCGCGGATAACATCGAGAAAAGGCTCCCCCGGCAGAGAGAATTCCCGGACAGGGCCCAGAAGCCTCCGGCCCAGAGGCGTCTCGGGATCGCCGTCCATGAGCCGCGCGATCTCCCGCCTCCATGCCTCGAAGGCCTTCTCGGCCTCTTCCCGGGACAACGTTCCGGAATCCGAGATGTCGTCCACGGCGCGGCAGAAGGCGTAGACCGCGGCCAGAGCCTCGCGCTTGCGGCGAGGAAGAAAGAGGAAGCCAAGGAAAAAATTCGAGCCCCGCTCCGTTCCTCGCCCGTCGGCGGCGGCTAAAACCGCGGCTTGCGGCACAAGGCCCCCAGCCAGTCGAGTTTCGTGAGCGCGGGTCTGCGGCGCAAGGTGACGAATTCCTGGGCCTCGATCTTATCCAGGATCGCGAGCCCTCCCCGGAGAGTGAGCGCGATCTCCCAGGAAAGCGGCCACCTAAGACGGGACGGCAACGCCCGCCCCTCGGCGAAGAAGCCGCGAGCGCGCCGGACCTCGAAGGCCGTCAAGGCTCGCAGGGCCTCGTTAGCGGAACCGCGAAACATCTCCTCCTCGGAATAGCCGAAGCGCGCGAAATCCTCGCGCGGGACGTAGATGCGGTCCTTTTTCAGGTCGACGGACATGTCCTGCCAAAAATTGGCGAGCTGCAAGCCCGTGCAGATGGCGTCAGACAGGCTCAAGAGCTCCGGGGAGCGGTAGCCATGGACCATGAGAACGACGCGGCCCACGGGATTGGCCGAGCGCCGGCAGTAGTCGAGCACCTCCGCGAAGCTCTCGTAGCGCTTCTTCGTTGCGTCCTGGGTGAAAGCGTCGAGGAGATTTTCGAAAGGCTCCAAAGGAAGGTCGAATTCACGCACCGCGTCTCTCAGCGCCACGAAGACCGGATGTCCCGGGGCCCCGCTCCCGCGCACGGCGGAGAGCTCCCGGCGCCACTCGGCGAGGCGCTCCAGACGCACGCCCTCGTATTCTGGTTCGTCCACGAAATCATCCGAGAGCCGGGCGAAACCGTAGAGCGCGGCGATCGCGCGGCGAGCTCGTCCGAAGAGAAGGCGCGACGCGACCGGAAAGTTCTCGTAGTGGCTGCGGACCAAGTTCTCGCAGAAGGCGTAGGCCGCCTCGACGTCGGCGGGGTCCCCGACACGCGTCTCGTAGGCCGAGAGGGTGTTCATCGGGAAGCCGCGGAAGGCCGCGGAAAAGACCGGAAGACAAAAGAAGGCAAAAGAAGGCGGCCGAAAGGCGCCGGACTCCTCATAGACCGGCGTGGCTTTCCTTGGCCTTCCGTTGCCATCGATCGCGATCCGTTTCGGCGCCCTCGTCCCGCCACTCAAATTCCACCGCGCCGCAGCGGACGACGTCGCCCTCGGCGGCTCCCAGGCGCCGGAGCGCCTTGTCCACGCCCATCTTCCTCAAGGTGTTCTGGAATCGGGATACGGCTTCCGGCAGTTCGGGCCTCAGCATCGCGGCCATCTTCTCGACGAGGTTCCCGCGCAGCGCGAAGCGGCCGTCCTTCTGGCGCTCGATGGAGAAACCCTGCTCGACGCGCACCGAACCCGGCGTCAAGACGGGGGCGGCGGGGAAAGGCCCCGGCTTCGGAAGCTCGGACAAGGCCTTGAGCGCCTCGTCCAAAAGCGCGGCGACGCCCTCCCCGGTCGCCGCCGAGACGCCGATGACCCGTCGCCGGCGGTAAAGCCGCTTCAACGCCCCCAGCACCGCCTTGCCCTCGGGAAGATCCATCTTGTTGACGACCAGGATTTTAGGCTTGCGGGCAAGCCCGGGACTAAACGCCGCGAGTTCGGCCTCGATCAGCCGGACGCCTTCGCGCGGCCCCAGGCCCCCGAAGCCCAGCGGGTCGATCAGGTGCCACAGAAGCCGCGTCCTCTCGATATGGCGCAGGAAGCCGTCGCCCAGCCCCGTCCCATCATGGGCGCCCTCGATCAAGCCTGGGATGTCCGCGGCGACGAAGCTTTCTTCTTTATGGGAGACGACGCCCAAATGAGGTTGAAGCGTCGTAAAGGGGTAGTCGGCGATCTTGGGCCTGGCCTTCGAAATGCGGGCCAACAGGCTCGACTTGCCGGCGTTCGGCAATCCCACGAGGCCCACGTCGGCCAGGAGCTTGAGCTCGAGATGGATCGTCGCCCTCTCCCCCGGCTCTCCCTTTTCGGCGATCCGGGGCGCCGTGTGGCGCTGGGTCTTGAAGGAGAGATTCCCGCGTCCTCCCCGCCCGCCCTTGGCGGCGAGAAAGCGGCCCCCCTCCTCGCAAAGATCGGCCTGGCAAAGCCCGTCTTTGAATACGACGGTGCCCAACGGGACGAGAACCACGCAGTCCGCCCCCGATTCCCCCGTCTTGTCCGAGCCTTTGCCATTGCCTCCATCCTCCCCCTTACGATGAGGCCGCCGCGCCAGATCGAGGAAGGTGGAAAGGCTCGAGCTCGCCTCCAAAAAGACGTCGCCCCCCTTGCCGCCGTCGCCCCCGTCCGGACCTCCAAAGGGGATATATTTCTCCCGTCTAAAGGACATGCAGCCGGAGCCGCCATCTCCTCCCGACAAAAAAAGGCGGACGCGATCGATGAAGTCCATATTCAGGGGGCGACTGGAGGCAAAAGAACGCCACGGAAGGTTTCATGGCGCCGCATAACGTTCCGTTGCCTTCCGGGGTTTTCTGTTGCTAAAAGTCAGGCCTTGACGGGGACGACGCTGACGCGCTTCTTGTCCTTATAGGCCCAGCCGAAAGTCACGATCCCGTCGGCCTTCGCGAAAAGCGTGTCGTCCTTGCCAAGGCCGACATTCGCGCCGGGAAGAACCTTGGTCCCCCTCTGGCGAATAAGAACCATGCCAGCCTTGACGAGCTGCCCGCCGTAGCGCTTGACGCCAAGGCGTTGGGCGTTCGAATCGCGTCCGTTGGTGCTCGAACCCTGCGCTTTGGTATGGGCCATGGGAGATTCTCCTAGTTCGCCGAAACGGCCGTGATGAGGATGTCGCTAAGCTCCTGGCGATGGCCGTGCAATCTCTTATAGGCCTTTTTCGGGCGTCTCTTGAAAACCAAAATCTTGGGACCGCGACGATGGGAGAGCACCTTGGCCTTGACGACGGCCTTGCTGGAGGCGGGAGCCTTGTCCTCGTCGGCGTCCGCGCCCGCCCACACGGCGTTGAAGGTGAGCTCCGCGCCCTCGGGCATGGCCACGCGCTCGACCGTCACGCGCTCGCCCTCCTTGACCCAATATTGTTTGCCGCCGGTTTCGATGATCGCGTACATATTTTTTCCTAGGTCCCTAAGAATAGCAATTATGAGGGCCAGAACGCCAGATAGAGAGTCCCCAGCGCCATCAAGAATATCGAGACGGGCGCTCCGGCCCTGAAATACTCCCAGAAGCCGACCCGCGCCTGGCCCTCGGCGCTCTCGAAGACGATGAGGTTGGCGACGGAACCGATGATGGTGAGATTCCCCGCGAGACTCGAGGCCAAGGCGAGATCGAGCCAGAGGGAAATCTCCTTGCCCAGATGCGGCACGATGTTCACCAAAAAGACGACAGCCGGGACGTTGCTCACGAGATTCCCCAAGAACGCGCTCGCCCCGGTCAAGGCCCAGAGCCTGTCGGCGACGGGCGCCTTCGCCGCGGCCTCCAACGCCCCCCAGAAGAGGCTCAGGAGCCCCGACTTCCGCACCCCGCCCATCACGACGAAAAGCCCCGCGAACATGAGCAGGAGCTCCCAGTCGATGTAGCGGAAGGCCGCTCGGGGGCGCGTCGCCCCGGCAAGGATCAGGAGCGCGGCGACGGAGGCCGCGGCAAGAGGCGCCGAGATGTCGAAGGCGAAGAGGCCCAGAAGAAGCGCGGTCGCCGCCAGGCACACGTAGATCAGACGCCCCCGCGGCACGGCCTCGATCGGATCGCTGACGATCTTGCGGCCTTGGGCGAATTCTCGGGGATAAAGCCGCCGGATGACGGCGTAGTCAAGGACAAGCCCCAGCACGGCGACGGGAAGGAGCCGCGAGGCGAACAGCCCGAAGGGGATGGCGGAGTGGATCGCGATGATCATGTTCTGGGGATTTCCCATGGGGGTCGCCGAGGAACCGATGTTGGACGCCGTCGCGAGCGCGATGAGGTAAGGATTAGGATGGAGCTGCGCCCGCCGCGCGATCCTGAGGACGACGGGGGTGAGCATGAGGCAGATGGTGTCGTTCATGAAGAGGGCGGATAAAAAGCCGGAGGAGACGACGACAAGACCCAGGAGCTCGCGGGTCGTGCGAGCGCGGGAGAGGATAAGGCGCTCGACCTCGTCGAAAAAGCCGCTGATCTGGAGGTAGCCGATCACGATCATCATCCCCAGGATGAAAAGGAGGGTGTCGTAATCGACGAGACCGTAGGCCTGATGGAGCGGAACGACCTTGAAGAGGACGACCGCGACCGCGCCTAGAAGGGCCGCGGCGGGCCGCCGAATAAAGATGCCCCGCGAGTTGGGAAAGGAAAAAAGAAAATACGTGACGAGGAAGATGAGGCCGGCGGCCAACATCGGGGGAATCTATCAAAATAGGGGGACACCATACCTATTTACGCACGAAACGCTATAATCGCTCGGGAAAACCGGTGACACCATACGTATTTCCCAGGCGGCAATCAGTATGGTGTCACCGGTTTTTCCCTTCTCCAAGGAGCCCTTTGACGGCTTGGCTGACCCCGGCCGCGACGGAATCGTCGAAGCCTTCCCAACGCCCCCGGACCGTGCCGCTGGAGTCGATAAGAAAAACGGCGGGCATCATCCTGGCGCCGTAGGCGTCGAAGGCCCGCCCCCGGGGATCCAGAAGCACGGGATAGCTCATGCCAAGCTTTTTGGCGAACGTCGCGGCGATCTTGGGCTCGGCGTCCTCGTCGATCCCCAACGCCACGAAATCCTTCGCATGAAATCGCTTGTAGATCCGCTCGTATGCGGGGACGGACTCTCGGCAAGAGCCGCACCACGCGGCCCAGAAGTCGAGGAGCACGGCCTTTCCCCGCCAATCAGAAAGCCTCTTCGTTCGACCCGACAAATCCCGGAGGGCAAACTCCGGAGCGGGACGCCCGACCGCCACGCCCCTGGAGAGGCTTAGCCTGGCGCAGCCCGCGACGGGCGCCGCCGACAATATCAACGAAAAGAACACGCGCGCCCGGGCGACCCGATTCATCCATCCTCCCTTAAAACATGTACATGACATTGAAAGTGTAGTACTGCGCCGCGACCAGCTGATTGCCGTTGACGAATTGGTAGACCGGGAATCCGACGTAGCCGTAAACCCGCAACGGCCCCGCGTCGGCCTCGAGTCCCGGCGCGGCGATGACCCGGCGATATCCCGAGTCCGGCGCGTCGGCGTTTGGCCCCGAATCCCTCCAGCGGTAGGATCCCAACGCCTGGGCGAAGGGAGATAACCGAAGCTTCCCGATTCCCCAGCGCTCGTAATAAGCCGCGATCGTGGCATCGATCTCGCTTCCTGGGCGATAGCCGTCCGAAATAAGCACCGGAACGTCGGCCATGGCGTTCGCCCACCAGCTCCAGTAGCTTTTCTTCGAGAAGCGCCCGAAATGATAGCCCCCGGCGAGGACGTCCGTGCTCCCGGTGCCGAGTTCGGTATCCCGGTCGAAGCCGGGGTAGGTATAATCGCCGTCGGCAAGCTTGGCGCCGAACATCAGGCCGCTCGCCATCGTGGGAGACATTCCCGTGTAAATCCCCATCACGCGGGTGTCGCCCAAGGCCCAGTGGTTGAACTCGCCCGTGCCTGCCGGCCCCGCCGCGCCTGTATAGCTGCGAAAATCGTAAGGCTGCTCCGCCATGAAGCCCCACTTCCGGTTGAACATGTACTGGACGCCAGCCGTCTGGAAGTCGGTTTCGATTTTTTTGTCGGGATTGTCCGCGGCCTGGGCGGGGGAGCCCCCCCGCCAGTTCTGCTTCTGGTCCATGAAATCATACTCCCCCCAGACCATGCCGCCGGGCTTGGTCGGCAGCAAGGTCCCCACCCCGACGTCGAAGACGCCGCAGCCGCAGGCGCAGGCCCGCAGAGCCTGTGGAGCGGCGGCGGCCAGGCACAAAGCCGCCGCCGCAACCCAAGCCAGCCGACTGTAAAAACCATGACACTTGCCGCCGTGCGACACAGGACCGTCATGCGCGCAAATCGTATTCATTCCCGCCTCCTCAAGACCCGCCAAGAAAACAGCCGCCCGTACTGGCGCAACGCGCCCTGGAACGACTCGAGGTCCCTCCAGGAACGCCCTGGCAACGCGAGGCTTAGGCTTGGAGGGAGCGAGGAGGAGGGATGTCGATGGGCTTCGCGACGGACGGCTTCCCCCGCGAGAAGGCCGCCACTCGCCAGGAGGAGACAAAATCCGTCAGAGCGAGGGGAGCCGCTTCAAAAAGAATATCCACTCTCGTTTGCGGCAGGCGGAGAGCGCCGCCGCTCTTCGACCGTCTTGCTTTTTTCAATTTTAAACAAAGGCGGCACGGGTGGCGGCCGTCAAAAGTCCTGTCGATCGCCCCACGCAAGTCCGAACCCCGCATATTGGAGACCGCCATGCAGGTCCAGGCGTAGAATTGCATGACGACCACATGCGCGCCGGCGCCCATCAACAGGGCCGAGATCAAACAGAGGCGAATCGAGCGGGCAAACATCGCTGCCATACTATATAAAAATCAGCCGACGCACCAATGGAATCTCGGAATATGTAGAATCGCATTATGGCGGGCAGGAAAAGAGCTCTCAAGTCGCGCGCCGGGCTTTTCCGGGAGCTCTTCCGTTTTCTCTGGCGGGAGCGTCTGTGGTGGCTCATCCCCTTCGCCGCCACCGTGCTTTTGATCGGCTTGCTGGTGGCGGTCGCCTCCATGAACTCGGCCGTGGCGCCGTTCGTTTACACGCTCTTTTGAGCCGCCTGCGAAGCTTCGCCGCCTTCTTCAAGGCCACGGTTTTGCCGTTGCCCGGGCAAATCCTACTGGGAGCGTTCTACATTCTCGTCGTCTGTCCCTACGGCTTTCTCTACCGGCGCTTCGCGACTCCGGGGCGGTTCCGCCCTGACCCGCGGCGCGCCTCCTATTGGAAGGACCGCAAACCGGAGTCTCCTTCGATGGAGCGCGCCCACGAACGGTTCTGAGCCATGCGCATCCTCGGTCTCTCCTGCTATTTTCACGACGCGGCGGCGGCCCTCCTGGAGGACGGCCTTCTCGTCGCCGCGGCCGAGGAGGAACGCTTCACTCGCAAAAAACACGACTTCTCCTTTCCCGAGCGGGCGATCCAGTTCTGCCTCGACCAAGCCGACATCCAAGGCCCCGAGGTCGACTACGTCGCCTTCTTTGAGAAGCCTCTCGTCAAGTTCGAGCGCCTTCTTCTAAGCTCTGTTTATTTCGCTCCCCGATCGCGACAGGTCTTTCAGGAAGCCATGCAGGCCTGGCTCGCGGATAAGCTCTGGATCAAGGAGAAAATTTCGGACCACCTCGGCATCCCGCCCGAGCGGGTGCTATTCCTCGAGCACCATCTCTCGCACGCCTCGGCGGCTTTTTTCTGCTCCCCCTTCGAGGAGGCGGCCGTCCTGACCGTGGACGGCGTGGGGGAATGGACGACCGCGACCCTCGGGCGCGGACGAGCGAGCTTTTCCTCCGGGGCGAACGGACTTGAGATACTCTCCGAACTCTCCTTTCCGCACTCGCTGGGCCTCCTCTATTCGGCCTTCACGGCCTTCCTCGGCTTCGAGGTCAACGAGGGCGAATACAAAGTCATGGGCCTAGCGCCCTTCGGCGAGGCCCGCTATGTCCGGGAAATCCTGCGCACGATCGACCTCAAGGAGGACGGCTCCTTCGCCGCCGATCCGAGCTACTATTCCTACGCCTGGCGCGCGGATGCCTCCTTCACGCGCAGGCTCACGGAGCTTTTGGGCCCTCCCAGGACCCCCGGCCGCCGATTCGTCACCTCGCGCGCGAGCCTCTTCGACGACCCCGCCCCCCCGACCGCCGAGGAACTGGCCTCCAATCAAAAGTTCGCGGACATTGCGGCCAGCATCCAGAAAGTGACCGAGGACATCCTCCTTAAAATGGCGAGGGAGCTTCATCGCCGAACGGGCCTCACCAAGCTCGCGATCGGCGGCGGGGTCGGCTACAACTGCGTGGCGAACGCACGCATTCTGCGAGAAACCCCGTTTAACGAAATCTACATCCATCCCGCGAGCGGCGACTCGGGCGCGGCCGCGGGCGCCGCGCTCTACGCCTGGCATGTCCTTTTCGGCAAGCCCCGGCGCTTCGTCATGCGCCACGCCTACTGGGGCAAGGACTACGGCGCGGACGAGATGCGCCTAGCGCTCAGGGAGTCGGGTCTTTCCTTCACGGAACTCTCCCCCGATCGTTTGGTCGAGCAGGCCGCCGATCTATTAAAGGAAGGCCACATCGTCGGGCTCTGCCGGGGGCGCTTTGAATGGGGCCCGCGAGCCTTGGGCCATCGATCCATTCTCGCCGACCCGACGCGGCCCGACATGAAAGACCGCGTCAACATCGCGGTCAAGTTCCGAGAGCCCTTCAGGCCCTTTGCGCCCGCCGTCATCGCGGAGGAGGCCGGACGCTGGTTCGATCTGGGAAAAGCCGCCGGGGCGGACCCGTTGCGATTCATGTTGATGACGCTCCCGGTCAAGCCCGAAGCCGCCGCCCGCGTCCCCGCCGTCGTCCACGCCGACCGCTCGGCACGGGCGCAACTCGTCTACCCCGCGGCCCAGGGAGGCGACCCCTTCTTCTACGATCTTCTCAACGCCTTCGGGCGCCGAAGCGGCGTCCCGATGCTCCTCAACACGAGCTTCAACCTCAAGGGGGAGCCCATCGTCGCCGCGCCCAAGGAGGCGGTCTCGACCTTCCTCAAGTCCGGCATGGACGCCCTGGTCCTTGGACCGTTTCTCGCCCGGAAATAGCCGCGGCTATCCCGCGAGAGCCTCGACGAACTCCCCGGCGGATTGATAGCGGCGCCCGGGGTCGGGATCGAGGGCCTTGGCGAAGACGGCGTCGAGGCGTCCTGAATCTTCCTTGTAATGCCGGCTCAGCGGATCGAGGGGCCCCTCGATCTTACGCTTGAGCATTCCCTCGTGGGTGCCGTCAAAGGGCAGCCTTCCGGAAAGGGCCTCGTAGGCGCACAGCGCCAGGGAATAAACGTCCGACTGGGGCACGGGCTGCCCCAGCGCCTGCTCCGGGGCCATGTAGGCGGGGGTCCCGAGCACGGCTCCCGTCTGCGTCAGCCTCGTGAGCGCCTCACGGGCAAAACTCGCGATCCCGAAATCCATGACTTTCGCGAGGCCTTCCCGGGTCACCATGATATTGGAAGGCTTGAGATCCCGGTGGATCACCCCCTTGCGATGGGCGTAGTCCAGGGCTTCCGCCACGCCGCGCAAGACGGAAATGACGCTGCCCAGGGCCGAGGGGCGGCGCGGCGAGATCAAGTCCGCGAGCGTCCGGCCGTCCACGTACTCGAAGACAAGATAGATTTCACCGGCGTACTCGGTCACGGAGTGGATGGTGACGACGTTCGGATGGGAAAGCTGGGCGACGATCCTAGCCTCGGCGATGAACCGCTCCCGCGCGCGAGGACTCGCGTTTACGTCGCCGCGCATTTTCTTCACGGCGACGCGGCGATCGAGCCGGAGATCGCGCCCTTCATAGACGACTCCCATCCCGCCAGAGCCCAGCGCCTGATCGAGCCGAACATGGCCGTCGATGAGCGATCCCTCGGCGCCGAGCCCGAAAACCGGAAGACGATCCATCGCCTCCGCGCCGCCTCGTTTGAAGGCCTTCATGCCTTGCCACAGACCGAAGAGGAGCAGCAGCCCTCCGAACGCGGGCACGGCATCAATCACGAAACGGCGCGTGGGGCTGAGCCCGAAAGCCGGGGCCGGGGCTAGCGGAGCCTGGGAGAGAGCGTTGTTGTCGAAAATCGCCGCCAGATCTCCCTCTCCGGGCTCGCTTCGACGAGCTCTCTGGAGATACGGCTCGAATCGCGGATTGATGCGCACGGCGTTTTCGAGGCTGTCGAGCATCGCGTCGCGGCGTCCCATCCCGGCGAGAGCCATCGCGCGAAAGAGCCAGGCGTGCGCATTATGGGGGTCGAGCGCGAGAGCCGCGCCCGCGGCCGCCAGGGCGTCCTTGAAGCGCTTCGCCTTCACGAGCGCGAAGGACTTCAGAGCTGCTATCGAGGCGTTTTTAGGCGAGAGCTTCATCGCCCGCGAAAGATCGGAAAGCGCCGCCCGGGGGCTTCCCAGCCGCAGGTAGACCGCCGCCCGGGTGAAGTAGGCCTGGGGGTCCTTCGGATCGAGCCGTACCGCCTGATTCGATTTCTTAAGCGCCGTCTGGAGGTCGAGAATGCCCATGGCCTCCCGAGCTTGCCCCACGAGGGACGTGGCCTCTCCGTTGCGCAGGACGCCCGAAAGTCCCCCCTCCTCTGAGGATGGAGTTCTCCCGAAACCCACCGATCCACCTGGGATGATGTCGGCAAAGGCGAGTTGGCCTGTTTGTGCGGTATTAATGGCCCGGATCGCGCCTAGGGTCGTGGCCGCGGCCTCATTGCCGGGATCGATCGCGAGAGCATTTTGCGCGTCGGCCCGCGCCGCCACGGTATTGCCCATCCCGTATTCGGCCTGCGCCTTCAAGGAATAGGCCTGGGCGTTTTTAGGATCCAGATTCAGCGCTTGCTGGGCCTGGGAGGCCGCCTGGGAGTAATCCCCCTCCGAGAGGCTCTGGTCGGCGCCGTAGTCATAAGCCTGGGGGTTATCCGGCTGAGCCTGCTGCCATTGCGCGGGGGTCATGATGCGGTCCGCCCAAGGGTCGCCGCTGTCCATGAGAGCCGCGTGGAACGGCGTATCGAAAAGATTCCCATTCATGTCCTGCTTGAGCTGGGAGACGATCGACGCCATTTGCTGTTGATCTTGCGGAGAAAGATTCCCGGCGTCCTGCTGGATGAGATTCTTGCCGCTTTCCTCCAGGTTGAAATAGTTCCAAACGGCCTGAATTTGAGCTGAAGTGATGTTGCCGTCGCCGAGGACGCTCTGATTCGAGAAAACCGAACGAATGTAGGGCCTCTCGTCGTCGTCTTGGGCGGACAGGTCTGCCGCCACCCGCCCCAGTTGAGCCGGGCTGTAGCAGCGGCCCTGCCCCGACGGGCAGAGGATGTCCGGAGGCGGCAGCCCCGCCGCCAAGGCGGCGACCACGAAAAGCCACGGAAGGCCAAAGATGGCGACAGAAGGCCACGGAAGGTCACGAAATGCCGCCGAAAGTCCTTGAGTTTCTCGGCGCTCCCCGCGGCCCTCCGCCGTCCTCCGTGTCCTTCCGTTGCCTATCGCCGCCATAGAAGCTCAGGAGAGGAACTTCGCGGCCGCTTCCTCGTCGAACACGATTTTACCTTCGCCGTGATCGAAGGCGGCCATGACCAGCCCGTCGAGAGCGCCGTTGATGATCCTCCAGACGCGCAGCTGAAGGGTCGTGGAATAAAGCTCGCCCCGCACATGTTCCACTTCGACCCATAGGGCCCGATCCTCCCACGGCGCCATCATACGCGCGACTTGAGCCTGGTAGTCGCGGTACTCCTCGTCGCTCATGAGCTCCGAAGTCCCCATATTAAACAGAAGGATCCCGGCGTCGTCCTCGGCCGGAAGATTCTTGGCTAAGAACGGCCCCGACAGATTCTCCCGGCATTTCACAAGCTGGATCCAGCCAGCCTCCCTCTCATCGAGTTCCTTGACCTTGCGCGCGACCTGATCCAGGACTCGGATCTGGCGCATCTGGTCCGGGAAGAGGCAAGCCGTCAGCCATCGCCGGTCGCGGATGTCCCCGAGAGAGAGCGGAGCGGAATCGATCCCGACGCGCCCCAAGACGAGCTCCGAGTCGAAACCAGCAAAGCCCAGGGTCTTGTCCGCGGAGAGGTCGAGGCCCGCTCCGGCTCCCGCCTGCGCGACGTAGAACGGCAGCCCCCGGCGCTGGAAGCAGAGAATCGCGGGGGGAATCCAAAGAGTCGAGCGCGCCCAAAGGAAAGGACGACGCCGCGCTTTCTTGAGATTCTCGTAGAAAGAGGCTGGAGGCCGGGCGAGAAACATCGACAAGGCCGCGGACGGATCGGCTTCATCCGTGCCGCCGCAAGAGGGGAAATAGGGGACAAAGGGAGATTGCTCGTCGTCGAGGGCCTCGAAATGCAGGCAGGAGAGAAAAAGGGCCCACGCCTCCATCCAGCCGACGAACCGTCTTTTCTCCCAAGCCTTCTGCGCGGCAGCCCACCAAGCAGGCTCCCCCTTCGAGAGCTCGGACTTGAGCGCCCGCAGGAGCGCCTGCGAGACGGGAGTCTCGGCGGACGTCGCCTCGCCGCGTTCGAGCTGGGAGAGGAAAAGCGCCTTGTCCATCCTAGGATTTGCCGAGCCCGGTCGCCATCGGCACCGTGAATTGAAACGTCGACCCTTTGTCGGGGCCCGCGCTTTCGACCCATATCCGGCCGTGGTGCGCTTCCAGGACCTCCTTCGCGATCGAGAGGCCCAGGCCCATTCGCCCCCCGCCCGCCCGGCTTTCCGCTTGGTAGAAGCTGGCGAAAATCTTATCGGCTTCACCCTCCGGCAAGCCCTCTCCCGTATCCTTGACGGCGAAGAGCACCTCACTGCCCAAGGGCCGCAGGCTCACGGCGATCGTGCCTCCCGTCGTGGTATGCCGGATCGCGTTCTCTAAAAGGTTGTTGAGGACCTGTAGAAGGCGGTTCTTGTCCCCCATGACGGGCGCAAGGCCCGGCGCGATCTCGACCGAGACGGCGATCCCTTTCGCCTTCGCCCGCGCTTGAGGGCCTGGAATCGCTTCCTCGAGAATCGCCGTCGCCGATATCGGTTCCAGCGACACCCGGAGCTTGCCCTTCTCGATCGATTCCCAGTCGACCAGATCTTGAATGAGATACCCGACCTGCTTGATCGCTCCGCCGATGTAGGCCAGGCGCTTTTTCTGCTCGGCGTCGAGAACGGCGTCGCCGCCGAGGCTCAAGACAAGAAGCTCGTACCCCGCCTGCAAACCCATGACGGTGTTCGCGAGATCATGGGACGCCATCGCCAGGAACCGCGACTTCATCCGGCTGAGGCGCTCGAGCTGCTCGTTGAACTGGGCGAGCTGGAGATTGGCGACACGAAGCTCGGCGATCAGGCTTTTATTCTCGTCGCGCAGCCGCTTTCTTTCCCAGGCGCGATCGACCGCGCGGCGCACGTCCGGAAAGGCCGCCGGCTTGACAAGAAAGGCGCAAGCGGCTTCGTCGATCGCCCCCACCGTCACCTCGGCGTCCTCTCGCCCGGTGAGCATCACGAACTCGGGCGAAGCTCCCGCCGCGCGCAGCCGCCGGATCGTCTCAAGGCCGGTCGTGTCCGGCAGGTTGTAGTCCATGAGGACCACGTCGAAGCGGCCGTTCGACGCCCGCTCGATGGCCTCGGCCCCCGTCGCGGCCTCCCCATGCTCGTAACCCAAGGCCTCGAAATTATCCCCGATCGTCTCGCGCATGCCGGCGTCGTCGTCGACGATCAGGACGCGCGGAAAGGCGGGTTTTCGGTCCGTCATGCGGGTTTGGCAAGCGGCAAGAGGAGGCGAAACGACGTCCCTTTGCCAGGCATGCTGTGAACCTCGATCTTGCCCTTGTGCAGGTCGATCACCTTGCGCACGACCGCGAGGCCCAACCCCGTGCCGCGCGCCTTGGTCGTGAAGAAAGGCGTAAAAATCTTTTCCTTCACCTCCGGGGGCATCCCCGGGCCGGTATCGGCGACCTCGAGCGCCGCCATGCCGTCGACGACCGAGGTCTTCACCCCCACCGCCCCGCCGGCAGGCATCACCTCGATGCCGTTTCCGATGAGGTTGCTGATCGCCTGCTGCATATAGGCCTTGTCCACTTCGACAAAGGGATCCGAGGGATGAAAGTGGCGGACGACTTTGATGTGAGGCGGCAAGGGATAGACGGAGAGGATGTCGTCGAGGAAGGCGTTGAGGGGCACGCGCTCGGCCTTGAGCTCCCTTTCCCGCGAATAGCTCAGAATCTCGGAGATGATGCCGTTCGCCTGCTGGATTTCGGACTCGATGATCTTGACGTGCTTGGCGATCTTGGGCTCGGCGTCGAGCTGCGGCCCCAGCTTCGCCTTGATGAGATAGATCGAGTTGTTGATGACCGCCAGGGGATTGCGGATTTCATGCCCCACGACGGAGGCCATCTGCCCGATGGCCGCCAAGCGTTCCTTGCGGATCAACTCATCCTGAGCCGAACGCAGCTCGCGCGTCCGGGCCGCGACTTTTTTTTCCAGGTCCTTCGATCCGGCCTCGAGCTCCTCCTTGGTGGCCAAGAGCTCGGCGGTTTTCTCTCGAAGAGACTCGCTCATCGCGACGAAGGCCTCTCCCAGATCCCCGATCTCGTTGTTCGCCTGCGCCAAATCTGGAGGCTCCTCGAAGCGCCCCTGGGCCAGCTTCTGAGCCGCCTCGCGCAGGAGCCGTATGGGGTAAGTGATGAACTCGGCCAGGATGATCGAGACGAGCGCCGCGCCCAAGATGGCGAGGCCGACCAGCCACCACGCGCTTTTCATCATCTCGTGGGCCGGCTTGTCGACCGCGCGCATCGGCTCCTCGATATAAACGATCCAATCCAAATTCCTGACGTAGGCGTAGGCGGCCAGGACGCTCCTCGCGTCCTGAAGTTTCATGATTCTGGCGCCGGACTCCCTGGCTTGGCTGGCGATGTCGATGAGCACGTCCTTGTCCACGGGGAGGCGCATTTTCTGGTAGGCCAAATCCACATCGGAAGCGGCCACGGCGTCCCCGTCGGAAGTGACGACCCACGCGCGCTTGAGGCCCTTGGGCGGCGGCGGGAATTCCATGCGCAGGAGCTTCGATAAGCCCTCGAGAGAGACCTCCCCCCCGAGGACCCCGACGACGCCGCCCGCGCCCCGTATCGCCACGGCGACCGTGCTGCAGGGGTCGCCGTGGATGCGGGTGACGCCGCCCAGGTACTGCCCGTCCGCGATCGACATCTTGAAAAAGTCGCGGCTCGCGAAGTTCTTCGGCCATGCGTAAGTCCCGGGATAGCGTTCGGCGCGGGCCAGGACGTTCCCGTCGGCGTCAAGAAGATAGACCCGCATGAACGCGGCATGAGCCGACATCACCTTTTCCAACTCGGCGCGCTGGCGGTCTCGGCCCAGGGACCAAAATCCCTCGATTCCCGCCAGATCGGAGAGTACGCCCCGAAAGGTTAGGACGTACTTGGATGCCGTGTCGGCGAAGCCCACGGCCAAGTTGCGTTCATCGCCAAGAACCACTCGCTCCAGCGAGCGGCGGGAATATTTGATGAGGGACAAAGAGACGACCGCGACCGGAACGACCGACACCAGCAGGAACCAGAAAAGGAGCCAGTGCGCGAGCCGCCCCCGATGTCCTCGCTTCAACGCCATAGGCTAAACCCTACCGGCCATGCCGCCGCCGCTTTTGCCGACGTGGCGTTACGCTCGCTGGCGCGATAAAAGCTGGCGGATGCGGGCGGAAAGCTCGGCCAGGTTGAACGGCTTCGTAAGATATTCATCGGCCCCGAGTTCAAATCCTTGGGTTTTTTCCTCGGGAGACAGGAATCGTCCGGTCATCATGATCAGGACCACGCTTTTGGAGCGGCGGCGCAGCTCCTGGCAGATTTGAAAGCCGGAGGAATCCGGAAGCTGGATGTCCATGATCACGGCTTCGGGGTCGAGCTTTTTCGCGGCGGCGATTCCCTCTTCCGCCGTTCCGGCCTGGTGGCAGGCATAGCCGTCGAGCTCCAGGACCTCGGCGAGACTTTCCCGCAAATGGGCGTCGTCGTCGATAATAAGCAGTTTCTGGCCGTTGGATCTCGCCATCGGGTCTACCTCCGGGATTGCGGCGGCGGGACGAGTTTATAGCCGACGCAGGGAATCGTCGTGATGTGCTTCGATGCGGGCCCCAGCTTCTCGCGCAGGCGCCGGACATGGACGTCAACCGTGCGGGGGGAGCCGAAGTAATTGTAGCCCCAGACGCGTTCAATGAGATAGGGCCGGCTTAGAACGCGGTTGGGGGCGCTAAGGAACACATACAGGAGATCCAGCTCCTTGGAAGTCAGAGCCACCCGTTTGCCGTTGATATGAAGCGTGTAGCTCGTCAAGTTGAGCTCGATCGCGCCCATCTTGATGAGCTCCTCGGCGCCGGCCTGCCTCGTGCGACGAAGGACCGCCTTGATCCGCGCGAGACACTCGGCCACGTCCCAATTGAGAGACAAGCATTCGTCCGCACCGGCCTGGAAGAAAACGAGCCGCAGGCTCGTCCGATCCGGCGACTGGGCCGACACCGTCGACGGGGACGGCATGGGCGCCGCCTGGACATGAGGATTGCCGGCTCCGGTGAATGCGGGGGCAAGGCGAGTCTTAAGGCCCGATGGCCACGCCGCGGACTGGCGCGGCGCCTCGGAGGCCGGACGCGGCTGCTGGCCGTTAGTCGACGACTCCGCGCCGAACTCCACCAAAGCCACGATCGGCATCTGGCGGCAGGGCCCCCGGGAGCGAATGGATTTAATGAGGTCGATGCCTTCCTCGTCGGCGAGCTTCTGGCCAATCAAGAGGAGATCCGCGCCTCCATTCGAGAGGAAACCAAGCGTTTCTTTGCCCCGCTGGGCGATGGTGAGGGACATTCCGCTCGCCTTCAGGGCGTCGGTCAAAAGCGAGGCTCGAGCCGGTTCCCGGGAGGCGAAAATGACGTTGGTCTTCACGAAATCGAGTTCACCTCGGGCAGGCGCCGGATCAGGAGCGGCTTAGGAGAGAGGCTCAGAAGCCTCCTCCTCGACGGCCCCCGCCGGCTCAAATTCAAACCGTAGCCCGCCCAGGTCCGTCACGCCGGCCAAAAAGTTATAGCAGACGCTCACTACAAGGAAAAGCGCGTCCATAAGGACCATGTAGAAAAGCGCGAAAAAAGAGATGGCCAATATCCGGGCGCCGAGGCCGTAACCGGCCATCGACGCCGGAGGCAAGACCCCGAGATAAAGGATGCCCGCGAAAAGCCCCAGCCCCATCATGAGTCCCGAGAGCGCCGGGCGAACGCCCCAGATGACGGCGATAGCGGCGAGGAGCCCTCCGCCCACGCCGAGAGCGGCGTGTCCTGTTCGCCAGGACATCAGGACGAGAATCGCGCCGCCGACGACCGCCGTGGGGATCATCGGATGGGTATGCCAATAAGGATCGATCCGCTTGAGGTCGTATTTCATCATGACAGAGAAAGAGTAACAGAACTATGACGCCAATTCAAGGGAATTGTCACGTCCTTAAACCACCCGGGCCACTCGGGTTTCCTTGGGAACGATCACGATGATGGTCCGACGCGCTTCCCCCTCCTGCTGGATGAAGATCGCCCGGACCCGGCAGGGGGCATCGCGAAACGTCGTATCGAGCTCGATGAGACGGTTAGGCTGCTCCAGGGCCTGCCCGACGAGCCGCAACAGGTCCTGTTGCCGGGAGTCGATGACGTCGAGAAGATGGGCCTTGCCGGTGAATCCCGCGGGCAGCGGCAGGGTGGTGTAGAGGACGCTGTTATCCTCGTCGACGACAATGACGCCCTCGCGCCGCCCCATAAGACTTCCCAGCACCGCCCCCCACCACCGGCTCTCGTTTTCACCGATCACCCGACTTCTCGTACGCGCCGCCGAAAGCTCGTTTTTGACCTTCGCGATAAGGATCGCGAGGGAGCCGGCGACGTCCCCCACCTCGTCGCGCCGTGGGGGGTACTTGAGATCAAGGTTCTTGAAGGACACCGAGTCAACCGCGTCCCGCAGCGCCAGAAGCGGGTTGATCACGAACCAATGGAGGAACAAGTAAAGCGTGATGCCCAACAGCGCCAAGACCCCCACGGCGCCCATGGCGTATTTCTCCATGGCCATTCC
>DAHVWT010000069.1 GCA_027327915.1 Elusimicrobiota bacterium | reverse complement strand
GAACTCAGAATCAACCGGGGCAAACGCAGGCTCCTCCGCCCCCAGCGATGCCGTTACCCAGCGTTCCACCTGCGGCCGCAGAGGCCGGCACGAAAGTTCAGATGGACAAGGAAAGAATCCTGGCCGATCTGGACTTAGCCGAGAAAGCCGCAACCACGGCCATCGAGCAAAGGGAGGAGGCGGAACTGGCCCGCATAGATTCCTCGAACAGAGCGGCCAACGTGAAGAAGGCGGATCGCAATGAGATCCGAGCCAAGTACGAGAAGATGCGCGCCCATATCCGCAAACGCTACCGCGCCAAGCGCGACGCCCTGCGCAGCGGAGTGCGCAAGGTCATCAAGGTCATCCGCAAGACTGAAAAATCCGAGGTTCCGCCGCCCTCGAGCCCGTATTAATAGACGGACGCCCTGGCGGCAAGCGGTGGGGCGCCTCCTAGAGATCGAATTACTTCGAGACTTGGATCTCGGCGATGTCGGCGACGGAGTTGAAGAGATCGATCAAGCGCCGCAGAAGGGCGAGCCGCCGCTCGCGCAGGGACGGGTTCTCGGCCATCACGAGCACTTCAGCGAAGAATCGGTCCAAGAGCGGCCTCACCGCGACGAGCCTCGAGAAAGCCTCGCCAAAGCGTCCCTTCTCGATGCGAGGCGCTAGATCGGAGCCCAGGAGAACCAATTCCCTCGAAAGCAGCTCCTCGGCCTTCTCCATCGCGGGGTTCTCGCCGCCCTGGGACGCGGCGCTTCCATTGGCAGCCCCCGACTGGCGGATGATGTTGGCGGCGCGCTTAAAGGAGACGGCGATGGCCTCGAAATCGGGGAGCTTGCGCGCCTCGTGCAAGGCTTCAAGCCTTCTCAGTCCGGCGAGCGGCTTTGTCAAAGCGTGGGGTTTCACGGCGCGGATTTCGTCGATGGGATAACCCCTGTCCTGCCATAGCCCCTCCAGACGGCCCCAGAAAAACTCGAGCACCGCCATGGTGAATCGCTCCGCTCTCGACTCGGCGCGAGCTCCTTCCTCGGAGAAATAGACGCCGCGGACCGCCTCTCTTAAATCGACGTCGACGCCCTTTTCAAGGATGATCCTCAGCGCGCCGATGGCCTTGCGCCGGAGCCCGAAGGGATCCGCGCTCGCCGTGGGGTTGAGGGCGACGGAAAAGCCCGAGGCCACGCTCTCGATTTTGTCGGCGAGAGAGGCGAGGGCGGATTCCGTGGTCGAAGGGAGAGGGGAGCCCGCCCCGAGCGGCCAGTAAAATTCGGCGATGCCGCGGCAGACGGACTCGGGTTCCCCGTCATGCCGGGCGTAGGCCGCGCCCATGCATCCTTGAAGCTCCGGGAACTCGCGCACGAGCTCCGTCACGAGGTCCGCGTAGGCAAGCCGGGCGATCTTACGGACGGCCTCCTCGTCGACGCGGGTAAGGTCCGATGCGTTGCGGCAGAGCCACAAGGCCAGCCTCTCGACGCGGTCTCTCTTCGCGGCGACGCTTCCCAAATCCTTGTGGTAGGCAAGACCCGGAAGGAAAGCGGCGCCCTTCGATTCGAGCGTCGTTTTCTTGTCGCGCTCGAAGAAAAAGACCGCGTCCTTGAGCCGCGCCTCGAGCACATGCTCGAAGCCCTCGCGCACGGCCTTATCTCCCTCCGAGGAGCCGTCCCGCACCGCGAGGAATTGGGGCAGGAGCGCGCCCTTGGCGTCCCGCACCGGGAAGCATTTCATCTGCGTCTCGATCACGACGACAAGAAGCTCCTCCGGCAGGGTGAGATAACTTTCCTTAAAGCATCCCAGAACGGCCGACGGGTGCTCGGCCATGTAGAGCGTCTCCTCCAGAAGGGCGTTCGCCCCCGCTGGCTCCGCGCCCAGAAGGACGACTTTCATCCTGAGCGATTGGAGCAGCGCCTCCCGCCTTTCCGCGGGGTCCGCGATGACGAGCCGGGTCTTGAGGGCCTGGCGGTAGGAGGCGGCGTCGGCGAGCGAGAAGGTCTTGGCGACGCCGCGCCAGGGGCCAGCGATCTTGCGGCCCGAGCGAAGCCCCGCGAAGGAGAAAGGGATAACGGCCTTGCCGTGGAGCGCCGCGAGTCCGCGCACGGGGCGGGAAAAACGCGCCCCCGAGCCGTCCCAGCGCATGCTTTTGTCGAAGCGGAGAGCCCCCAGGAGCTCCGGAAGGATGCGGGCGAGAATCTTAAGGGCGCTCTCGCCTTCGAGGATGCGCCGCGCCGCGAGCGCCTCCTCCCCCTTGGGAGAGGTCCGGATCTCAAGAAGTTCCGGCTTGAGCCCCCACTTGGCCGCGAAGCCCGCCGCGGCGGCGCTGTAGGCTCCGGTGTCGTCCTTGAGCCTTGAAGCGGGAGGCCCGAACTCCCATTTCTCGACCGTCTCCGAGCGTTCCGAAAGGGACTCCGCGAACAGGGCGAGCCTGCGATGGGTCCCCAGGGCGGCGAGGCCCGAGTGCTCGAGGCGTTCACGCTTGAAGAGATCGGCCGCGATCCTCGGAAGCTGAGCGAGAGCCGTCTGGGCCGCCGAGGGGGGCAACGGCTCGAGCGCGATCTCGAGAAGGAAGGGTTTCGGGAGGCTCATGCCTTGATCGCCGCCTCGGCGCGGGCCTCATCGCCGGCCTTCAAGTAGACCTCGACCACTTTGCGCGCGAGGTTGCGCACGCGGGCGATCGCCTGGGCGCGCTGGGTGACGGAGAGGGTTCCCCGGGCCTCAAGGACGTTGAAGGCATGAGACATCCGAACAACGCAATCATAGGCCGGCAAGGGGAGGGACTTCTGGAGGAGGGCTAGGCCCTCGGCTTCCGAGTCCTCGAAGCGCGCCAGCAGCCGCTCCACGCCGGCCTCCTCAAAATGATAGCGCGAGAACTGCCTCTCGGATTCGAGATGAAGCTCCCCGTAGCTCCTCGTGCCGTCGTAATCCAGGTCGAAGACGCTCTCCTTTTTTTGAAGATACATGGCCATGCGCTCGAGCCCGTAGGTGATCTCGAAGCTGGGCGGGTCGACCGGAACCGAGGCCATCTGCTGGAAGTAGGTGAGTTGGGATATCTCAAGACCATCCAGCCGCGCCTCCCAGCCGAGCCCCGAGGCGCCAAGCGTCGGGGATTGCCAGTCGTCCTCCAGGAAACGGAGATCGTGCTTGGCGGGATGAAGCCCCAGAGCCTTCAGGGATTGGGCATAGAGGCCCAGCGGATCTGGCGGCGGGGGCTTTAAGAGCACCTGGAATTGATAGTACTTGCCAAGTCGGTTCGGGTTGTCGCCGTAGCGCCCGTCCGCGGGGCGGCGGCAGGGCTCGACGTAAGCGGCGCGCATGGGCTTAGGGCCGAGCGCGCCGAAAAACGTCGCGGGGTTGAAGGTGCCGGCGCCTTTTTCCATGTCGTAGGGCTGAAGCAGGGCGCAGCCATGGCGAGCCCAAAAACTCTGGAGCTTGAGGACGATTTCTTGGAAGTTCACAGGGGTCCGGGGTCAGGGGTCAGGGTGAACATTTTATCATCAACGACCCGCCGGCCCGCCGCCTCCGTTTCCTTGCGATCGAATAGGTCAAGACGCTTCGCGACGTCCCAGGACCTCAACGGGCCCTGCGAATGCTCCTCCGCCTGACTCCGGATGAGGCCCTTCAGAGCGGCGTCCATCACGGCATCGAAAGGGTGGGCCCGCAGCCCCGAAAAATCCTCCGCGAGCAGCGCGTCCCAAAGCTCCGAGGATTCGCACTCGTCCGGCCGCCGCGGAAAGCCCAGGCCCGCAGCCGCAAGGACGCGTAGACCGAAGGCCGTCGCGATCCAGGGGCTCGCGGCGCGTTCGAAAGCCTGGAGGGCCGAGAGGGCCAAGACGTATTTGACGGGGTTGGGGGAATGGAGAGGAGAGAGGGCGCCCAGGAGCTCGAGGCAGGAAAGCGCGCCCAGGGTCCTCCCTACATCCGCGCGGACCGCGGGAAAGCTCGATAGGATCGCGCCGCCGATCCCTTTCCAAAGCGCGCCGCGCGGCGTGTGGTAAAGACGGTACTCTCCCCAGATCAGCGGCTCCGAGAGCCCCTTGAGTTTTCCCTTCGACCTCTCGGCTCCCATGAAACGGACCATGACTTTCCCGTGCTCCTCGCTGTAGAGAAAGCAGAGCCGGTCCGCCTCGCGGATCTTGCTTCGGGACAAGACGAGAGCGCGGGAATTGGAAATCAAGGGGCGGTGGTCGCGGGAGACTTCTTTTTCATTAGCTTGATGAGGCGGCCATAGAGGGAACGCGGGGAATCGCGGAAGAGCGCGCGTTCTTTGGCGGGCAGCCTCGACAGGAGCGGAGCGATCGATCCCATTTCAAATCCTCCCAGCAGGAAATATTGCTCCTCGAAAGGAAGATTCGCGAAGAGATCGAGAAGCGGCGCTTCGTCGAGGAGCTTGAAAATGGCGAGCTTGTCCATCGGCGCGAGCGCCGGCCAGTCCCGCGCGAGCGTCGAGCTGGAGGTCCGCGCCAGGGACCGCTTGAGGGACGCGAAATCACGGCGGCGAAGGGGGGAAAACCAGTCGAGCGCTTGCGGTTTCGGGGCGCTCATGATTCCTCCTCCCCGCCGCTTTGCAGCTTGGAAAGCACCGTAAAATCCTCGAGGGTGGTGATGTCGCCCTGGGTCCTGCCCGAGCCCGCAAGCTCTCGCAGGAGCCTCCTCATGATTTTTCCCGACCGGGTCTTGGGGAGGGCCTCCGCAAAACGAATATCGGAGGGCTTCGCGAGGGGGCCGATCGCACGGACGACGTGGGCGCGCAGCTCGTCCTTGAGACCCGCGTTCGAGGAGGCGCCGGCCTTGAGCGTGACGAAGGCCGTGATCGCCTGCCCTTGAATCTCGTCGGGGCGTCCCACCACGGCGGCCTCGGAGACGGCCGGGTGGCTCACCAGCGCCGACTCGATCTCCATCGTCGAGAGCCGATGCCCGGAAACGTTGATCACGTCGTCGATGCGGCCCAGGACCCAGAAATAGCCGTCGGCGTCCTTGCGCGCGCCATCGCCCGAAAAGTAGGCGCCAGGGATGGGATCGAAATATTGGCTTTTGTAGCGTTTGGGATCGCCGAAGATGCCCCGCAGCATCGAGGGCCAGGGCTTGCGGACCACGAGATAGCCGCCTTTCCCAGGCTTGACCGGACGCCCCTGGCGGTCGACGACGTCCGCCTCAATGCCGGGAAACGGCATGGTCGCCGAGCCGGGCTTCATGGGCGTGGCGCCGGGCACGGGGGTGATGAGGATCGCTCCCGTCTCCGTCTGCCACCATGTGTCGACCACCGGACAGCGGGAGCCTCCGATCACGCGATAATACCAGAGCCAGGCCTCGGGGTTGATGGGCTCCCCGACCGAGCCCAGAAGGCGCAGGGAGGAAAGGTCGTGTTTGCGCGGCCAGTCGTCGCCGAATCGCATGCAGGCGCGAATCGCCGTCGGCGCCGTATAGAAGACGGAGACGCCCCTCTTTTCGATGATGGACCAGAGCCTGTCCGGCTCGGGATGAAAGGGAGCCCCCTCATAGAGAAGCACGGTGGCGCCGCAAGCGAGCGGCCCATAGACGACGTAGGAATGCCCCGTCACCCAGCCGATGTCCGCCGTGCACCAATAGACGTCCTCGTCGCGCAAATCGAAGACCCATTTCGAGGTGAGCGCGGTCTGAACGAGGTAGCCGCCGGTCGTGTGGAGAACGCCCTTGGGTTTGCCGGTGCTGCCGGAGGTGTAGAGGATGTAGAGAGGATTCTCGGCGTCCACGGGCACGGCAGGACAATCGCGAGGCGCCGCCAGCATGAGTTCATGCCACCACAGGTCCCGCCCCTCGACCCAGCCGACGGCGTTGGCGGCGCGCTTGAAGACGACCACGTGCTCGACGCCCGGGGCGCCGGCAAGGGCCTCGTCGGCGACTCCTTTCAGGGGCACGATTTGGCCGCGCCTCCAGCCCCCGTCCGCCGTGACGAGGACGCGGGCCTTCGAGTCGACGAGCCGCTCGCGAAGCGCCTGGGCGGAGAAACCGCCGAAAACCACGTTGTGCATGGCGCCGATCCGCGCGCAAGCAAGCATCGCGACGACGGCCTCGGGAACGGCCGGCATGTAGATGCCCACGCAGTCTCCCTTGCGAACACCGAGGGATTTTAAAACGTTGGCGAAGCGGGAGGTCTCGGCATGGAGCTCGTGATAGGTGAGCACGCGGCTGTCCCCAGGCTCTCCCTCCCAGATCAGCGCCGCCTTGTTGCGCCGCGGCCCCTCCAGATGGCGGTCGAGACAGTTGGCCGAAACGTTGAGCGCCCCGCCCACAAACCAGCGCGCATGAGGGGGGCGCCAGTCAAGGATCTTCTTCCACGGCTTCATCCACTGGATGTCGCGCGCGGCTTTGGCCCAGAACCCCGGGGGATTTCGGCGAGCCCGGGCGATGATCGATCTCAAGGCGGGGAGGCTCCTGATCCGCGCTCGTTTTTGGAACGCCGCAGAGGGCTTATAAAGGCGTTTTTCCCGCAGAAGAACGTCGATCGCGTGGGAGCCGTCCTGGGTCATTTTCTAAATTGTAGTATAATCTTCTCATGCTACCAACATTCAGGCCTCATAACCTCAAACGCAAGCGCAAGATCGGTTTTTTCGCCCGAATGGCCAGCACGGGGGGCCGGGCTGTTTTGAAAAGGCGCCGTTTCAAAGGCCGCCATCGGCTCATCAACGTCCAGGCCTGACGCCTCCGATCCAGATCGGCTCGTGGCCTCATTTCGATACGGCCGCAGCGCCCGGCTTGCCGGACGGCGTGATTTCGACGCGGTCTTTGGCCGGGGGCGGCGGCTCAAAGGCGATAACCTCATCCTTTGGCACGTCGCGGCAGGCAATCCGTCGGCGCCCGCCCGATTCGGAGTGTCGATCGGCGCTAAGTTCGGCATCGCCGTGCGGCGCAACCGCGCCAAGCGTCTCGTTCGCGAGGCTTTCCGTCTCAACCGCGAAAGCTTCAGGAAGGGGCTCAGCCTCGTCGCCTACCCGAGGCCCGGCTGCCGCTGGAAGACGATGCCCGACGCCGCGAAAGACCTCTTGGATTTAAGCCGCAAGGCGGGCCTGCTCGCATCATGAGGAAGATTTTATCGGCCTTCATCGGGGCCTACCAGACGCTCTTGCGCCCATTCCTGCCCCCCGCCTGCCGGTTCTATCCCAGTTGCTCCGATTACGCCCGTCAGGCGGTGGAAGAGCGCGGCCTCGCCGGGCTTTGGCTCGCGGCGCGCCGGCTCCTACGTTGTCACCCCTTCCATCAGGGCGGCGTCGACCCGCTGCCGAAAAGGATTCATGGATAAAAACCTCGTTCTGGCCGTCGCCCTTTCGTTTTTCGTCTATCTAGGCTGGTTTTACTACATGGAGAAGAATTACAAGACCGCCGCGCCTGCGTCCGCGCCGCAAGCCGCCCAGGCTCTCTCGCGATCATCCTCTCGGGTCCCAACCGCGCCCTCCGCCATGCCGGGAACGCCCCCAGCGCGGACGCGCCGCGCGACGGTTCCCGCATGGAGCGAGCAGGCGGTTCTTGGCGGGGGCAAGGCCGTGGTCGTCTCGCGCGGGGCCGCTCTCGCGAGCTTCCGCTTCGCCGATCCGGCGGGAGAGGTCGAACTCGTCGAATCCGCCGCCCCGGGACTTTTTGCGACGAACGTCGGGACCGACTTTCAAAAACCGGCGCAAGGCGCCTTGACCCCGCTTTCCTTCGTGGCGGCTCTCCCCAGAGGCCTGCGCCTGACGAAGGAGTTCGTCCCAGGCACGAAGAAAGTCCTCCCTCGAATCAGGATGAGCATCGCCAACCCTTCCTCAAGGGCGCTGCGGACCCCGGCTTGGACGCTCTCCTTGGGACCCGGCCTCGGCACAACCGCCGGCGATGCCGAGACGAACGCCAAGGCCCTGCGCGTCGCGGCCCTCACGGTCGCGGAGCCGCCGTCGACACGCGGGAAAGTCCTCGACCTCAAGCAGGGTTTGCAGGCCGGAACGTTTCAATGGCTGGCGGTGGATAACCGTTATTTTCTTGCGGCCGTCCTGCCCGCCTCGAGCGATCTGGCTCGCATCGAGGTGCCGGAGCCGGCGGAACTCCTGCTGACGTTCAAGGAGAGGGTTGTCCCGCCGCGCGGGGAGACGGCCTGGGATATTCCCTATTACCTGGGCTCCAAGGGCTATATCGAGCTCTCCCGCTACAAGGAGGGGCTCGAGAGGTCGGTTAATCTCGGCTACTTCTCCCAGCTGGCGGAGTTCGCCTTGAAGGCGCTCTATGCCTGCCATCGCCTCACCGACAACTGGGGCTGGGCCATCATCCTCCTGACTCTTCTTATCCAGACCCTGCTTTTCCCGATGACGCTCAAGACTTTCAAAACCCAGGCCGCCATGCGCAAGCTTCAACCCGAAGTGGCCAGGCTCCAGCAGCGCTACGCCAAGGAACCGCAGAAACTCCAGGCCGAGATGATGGAGCTCTACCGCAAGGAAGGCGCCAACCCTTTGGGCGGCTGCCTCCCGATGCTCGTCCAAATACCCGTCTTCTACGCCCTCTACGGCGCGCTGCGCAACGCCTGGGAACTGCACGGAGCAGCGTGGATCTGGTGGATTCGAGACCTTTCCGCGAAGGACCCGTATTACGTCCTGCCGGTCGTGATGGGGGGACTCATGTTTCTTCAAAACCGGATGGGTCAGCAGCTGCCGGACCCGGCCCAGGCCCGGATGATGAAATGGATGCCCGCGATCTTTACCTTCATGTTCCTCAAGCTCCCGTCGGGCCTCGTTCTTTATTGGCTCACGAACAGCCTCGCGACGACGCTGATCCAGGCGGGGTTCAGGAACAAGTTCGCGGCAGCGACATGAACGATTTGCAGCTACCTGTAAAAAGGAGGATCCAACGTCATGCAGTCCATCGAAATGGAAGGAGCGTCCGTGGCCGAGGCCGTGGAGAGCGCCCTCAAGCAACTCGGCCTGCGCCGAGACCAGGCCGAAGTCGTCATTCTACAGCAGCCTAGCCAGGGTTTCATGGGACTGGGTAAAAAACTCGCGCGCGTGCGCGTCGGTGAAAAGCGCTGGGCCCATGGCGCGGAGGAGGCCGCAACGGCCGCCGCGCGGCCGACGGCC
>DAHVWT010000068.1 GCA_027327915.1 Elusimicrobiota bacterium | reverse complement strand
AAGCCGGGGCTCGTGGACGGCGCGCGCCAGCACGCCGCCGCGGCGCGCCCCCAGGAAGGACTCCACCTGATCCGATAGATGGTGGGTATTGACGAGAACCTCCTCCACGCCGAGATGTTCCAGAACACGAAGCCACCAATCAAGAAGCGGGCGGCCGCCAAGGGGGAGGAGGCACTTCGGGGTCGTGTCGGTGAGCGGCTTAAGCCTCGTTCCCTCGCCCGCGGCGAGCAAAAAGGCCTTGCGCGGCATCACTTCCAAATGCGGCGCTTGATGTTGAAGATGATCTTGCTGCCGTCGGGCTCGAGCGCCATCGGCAGTTCCCGGTGTCCCTTCAAGGCGGCCCGCACGGAGGAGCGGCGGTTCTCGGGGGCGTAAAGAGCGAGGAATCCGCCGCCGCCGGCGCCCGTGACCTTCCCGCCAAGAGCCCCGGCCTTGAGCGCCTTGCGATAAAAAGCGTCGATCACCCCGTCGGAGATCCCCCGGGCGAGGCTCTTTTTAATCGTCCAGCCCTCGTGAAGGCTTCGGCCGACGGCGTCGACGGCGCCCTTTTCCAAAGCCTTGCGCGCCGCGACGGCCAGGTCGCGTATCCTGTCGAGAGAGCGCAGATTCCTCTCGGAACGCCGCGACTGCTCCGCCAGAACGGCGTCGGCCTTCCTGGTTTTCCCGGTGAAGTACAACAGAAGGCCGGCCTCGAGCCGCCGCAAGGCCTCGGCCGGAGCGGCCACGGCCTCGACCTCGACCTCGCCATCCGAGCGGAAGGTCAGAAAGCGCACGCCCCCGTAGGCCGCGATGTACTGGTCCTGGCGCCCGATGGGCTTTTTGCAGCGGACGATCTCGATCTCGCAGGCCTGCCTTGCGAGGGTCTCCGCGTCCGTCTGGACGCCGCGATAGGCGTGAAAGGCGTTCAAGAGACCGACCGTAAGCGCCGAGGACGATCCAAGCCCCGAACCCTCCGAGGGAACGTCGGCCAGCGTCGTCACCTCAAAGCCGTTCTCGAGCCGGGCCATGATCGCCGCCTCCCGGACGAGATCATGCCGGATGTCCTCGACGCGCGCCACCACTTCCTTGCGTCTGGCGTAATTGATGTGGATCTGCTCGTCGAATCTCTCCTGGATGATGACGTGCACGTACTTGTCGATGGCGGTGGACAGCACCATGCCGTCGCGCAGGTCGCAGTAACCGGGCAAGTCGGTTCCGCCTCCGGCGAGGCTCACGCGCAAGGGCGTTTGAGAGATGATCACCGAAGCTCCTCCACGCGCGAGCCGCGAGCCGCCGACTTGGCCGCGGCCTCGAGAACCTCGACCACCTCGACTCCGATCTCGGGGCCGCTTCGAGGCTGGCGGCGACGGCGGAGGGAGTCCAAGAAGTCGGCGCACTCGGCGCGCAGGGGCTCGCCCGGAGGGAGCGCCGGGATGAGGATGTCGCCCGCGCCGTAATAGAGATGCCGGGCGGCGCCTCCCTTGGCGACGGCCCGGGTGTCCTCGCCGGGGCTCACGATCCTGAGCTTCTCGAACGCCTCCATATCGTCGAAGAACAAGGAGCCTCTCTCGGCATAGACGTCCACGCGCCGAACGCGCCTGCTCGAGAGCCAGCCGACGTGGATGCGCGCGAGAACATTCCTGGAAAATCCCATCTCCATGAAGCCCGCCTCGTCGACCCGGCTTCGGCGATAACGCCGTCCCGTGGCCCGCACCCATCGGGGAGGCTCGCCGGCGGCGTCGATCGCAAGCGCGACGTCATGCGGCGCCATGTCCCAGAAAACGTCGTGCTTGGGAGCGGGGGGACCGGGGTTGACGCGGGTGAAGTCCATGTAGCACAGCCGGCCCATCCGCCCCGAGGAGAGCTGCGCCTTGATGGCGCTCACGGCCGGATGGTAGAGGAAGACGTGTCCGACGCCAAGGGAGAGATTTCTTCTCGCGGCGAGGGCCGCCAGGTCCCGGGCTTCGCCCGCCGAGTGGGCGAGCGGCTTTTCGACGAAGACATGCTTGCCCGCGGCGAGGGCCGCGCGAGCAAGCTTGTGGTGCGTCACGACCACCGTCGCGACGATCACGGCGTCAACCTCGGGGTCGCGCAGGATCTCCTCGAAATCCCTCGTCAGCCGGAGATCCGGGTAGCGGCCGGCCGCCCAGTCGAGCCGCGCCTGGTCGAGATCGCAGAGCCACTTGACCCGCGAGCCCTCAAGCTCCCGGAAGACGCGCAGGAGATTCGGCCCCCAATAGCCGCAGCCGACTTGAGCCAAAATCAGATTTTTTTTCACTTTTTGATCCCCAAGCTGAGATACACGAGAGGCCTTAAGTTGCCGATCCAGTCGACGACGGGGCGGATTTTCGTGTAGCGGCGATAGGCCGATATGTCCGGATAAATCTTCGTCACGGGAACCTCGCAGACCTTGAAACCCAGGCGGATGGCCTGGATTTGGAGGTAGTATTCGAGCTCCCCGCGATCAAGCCACGGCTGATGCAGCCGGATGCGCGGGTCGCGCAGCAATGCCGCCCGAATGGCCCGGAAACCGTTGGTGGCGTCCGTGACGGGAAAACCGGTCGCCCGCCGCACGAGCCAGGAGTAGGCGCGGGTGAGGACCGCCCGGTGCATCGGCATCGCGCCATAGACGCCGCCCGGGAGATACCGCGAGCCTTGGACGTAGTCGAATCCCCGCTCCACGACCGGCTCGACGAGCCGCGGGATCTCCGAGGGATCATCCTTGTCATTGCCCGCCAGGACGACGATGATGTCGTAATTTCTTTCGAGGGCGTAGTCGAAACCCGTCCGGATCGCGGCGCCGACTCCCTGCACCCGGTCATGGCGCAGCAGGGTCGCGCCCAGGCCGCGGACCTCGTCGTCCGAGCCGTCGTCCGAGCCGTCCGACACCGCGATCGTCTCCGCGACCGCCTCCCGGGGGATCTTTTCGATCACGCGGCCGATCTTGCCCCGTTCGTTGTATACCGGTATCACGGCCGCAACGCGGGGCGCCCCCATACCGGCGTTATTATAAATAAATAGGAGAAAAAATAGATAGAATTCAGCGATGACGCAGAGCCGCATCAAGGCGGGCGTCTGGAGCTTGGCCCTGGGCCTCGCCGTTCTCGTCCGCCTTGTCGGGATCACGCACGGCGCGCGCGTCATCTACAACGCGGACGAGCCGCACATCCTGCATCTCGCGGTCTCCTTCGGCTCCGGGACGCTCAAGCCCTACGCGCTCAAATACCCGACGCTCTGGCCCTATCTCCTTTTTTTCTGCTACGGACTCTATTTTCTCGCCTGGTCCCACCTCGGCCTGAAACACGGCGTCGACGCCTTCGCCTCGCTTTACGCGTGGGACCCCTCCTCCTTCGTCCTTATCGCGCGGGGGTTGTCGGCGACGCTCTCGCTTCTGGCCGCCTGGGCCGCCTGGAGGACCCAGCGCGAGATCAATCGGACGGATCCTATTCCCTGGGCCTTCCTTCTTCTCGCCTTGGCTCCGGTCGCGGTGGAGATGTCGCACACCGCCAAGCCCGACAATCTCATGCTCTTTTTTTCAGCCTGCGCCTGGTTCTGGGGGGTCAAGGTTTTGCGGGAGCCTTCCCGACGCGCCCACTGGGCCTGCGGCGCCTTCCTCGGGCTGGCCGCCGCCTCCCAGTATACGGCGTTTCCAGCGGTCTCGATTCTTCCCTTGGCTCATGCCCTGAGCCGGCGGCGGCCGGCGAGGCGCTTTCTTTGGGAAGGCCTGGGATTCGCCGCCCTGGCCTTTTTCCTGGGATCTCCCTACTGCGTCCTCGACCCCGGGAGATTTCTGGCGACCCTTCATGATTTCTCGGCCCTCAACGCCATGAACTCCTTTAACCGTTGGGGGATGGCTTGGCGCATCCTCTATAAGGACCTTCGCTTCGCCGGCCCCTGGGCGCTTCCGGGAATCGCCGCCGCCGGGGGCATCCTCGCCTTGGCCTTCTTGAGGCGCGAGAGGCGCCTGGCTTTCTTCCTCCTGGCGCCTCCAGTTCTCTATCTCCTGCTTCTCTCGACCCAGTTCGACGGCTTCGTGCCCCGCTATTCGTTCGCGATCTATCCGGGGCTCGCCGTCGCCGCCGCCGTCGGTCTTTCGGAGCTCGCCCGAGGCCTCGCCTCCTGGGAAACCGTCCTCGCGGCCCTGATCCTCCTCGGTCCGGGCTACGCGGATTCCTGGGCCCACGCCCGCCACGACGCGCTGGCGGACACCCGGGACATCGCGGCCGCCTGGATGGAAAAAAACATCCCGCAAGGCTCCGTCATCCTGGCCGATCAGGCCCATTGCGATCCGCGCCTTGTCATGGAAAAAGAGGAAGTCGCGGAGCTCTACGAGAAGACCAAGGCGTCGGGCTCTCTGCGAGGCCGTCTTTATCAAGCCATGCTTCGAAACCATCCCGGCGGGGGCTATCGGGTCTGGCTGCTGCCGCGTTCGGCGGCGGACCTCGTCTCAAATCCCTCGCTCGTCGCCCGCTCCCAGGCGGACAGCCCCGTTCTTGAGGCGCCGCCGAGCCTCTCCCTCCTGCGCAAGAAAAAAATCCGATACGTTATTTTCTCCAGTTTCGGAGCCACGCCCGAGAAGTCGCCGGAGCTGGGAAGCCTCTTTGCCGACGTCCCCTCCGCCGGCAAGCGGATCGCCCGCTTCGAGCCGGTCCCGGGGCGCCTGGCCGGCCCCATCCTCGACATCTACGACCTTCATCCCCAGCGCCGATGAAAACCATCGTCGTCCTGCCCGCCTACAACGCGGCCAAGACCCTCGAAAAGACGCTGCGCGACATCCCGGCGGGCGCCGCGGACGAGATCATCCTCGTCGACGACGCCTCCCGGGACGAGACGGTCGCGGTCGCGCGCTCGCTGGGCCTGACCGTCGTCCGCCACGAGCGCAACCAAGGCTACGGGGCCAACCAGAAGACCTGCTACCGCGAGGCCCTCGCCCGCGGCGCGGACGTCATCGTGATGATCCATCCCGACTACCAGTACGACCCGAGGCTGGCGCCGGTGCTTGCCGGCCTCATCGGCGCCGGCATCTGCGACGTCGTCCTGGGCAACCGCATCCGCAGCCGCCGGGAGGCCCTCGAAGGGGGGATGCCTCTCTACAAGTATCTGGCCAACCGCCTTTTGACCATCGCGGAGAACCTGGCGACGGGCGAGAATCTGGGGGAATGGCACTCGGGACTCCGGGCCTATTCCCGCGAAGTCCTCGAGACGATCCCCTGGGAGTCCAATTCGGATGATTTCGTCTTCGATCAGCAGTTCCTGCTCCAGACCTCCATGATGGGCTTCCGATTGGGCGACGTCCCCGTCGCGGCGCGTTATTTCGCCGAGGCCTCCTCGATCAATTTCCGGCGCAGCGTCGTCTACGGCCTCTCCACCTTGGCGGCGCTAGGCGGATACCTCCTCCACCGCTGGGGCCTGCGGCGATCGCGGGCCTTTCTTCCCAAAACGGCCTGATGAGCTCCTGGCCTCTTCTCTACGGGTTCGCCTCCCTGTTGTTCGCGGCGGCGGTGTTCGCCTCTTATTTCCAGGAAGCCGCCGCCCCCGTCCTCAAGGCGGTCCTTGTCGCGGCCGCGCTGATCTTTCCCGCGGCGATCGCGGGGCTCAAAGGCCTGCGGTGGCTGGGAATAAGCGCGGACGCGGATCCCGTCGAACGCGGCGCTTGGGGCCTGGCGCTGGGATTGGGCGCGCTCAGCCTTTCCGTTCTAGGGCTTTGTTCCCTCCATCGGCTTGACACGCTCGCGGCGGGGGGAGTTCTCGCGGCTTTCGCGTTGCTCGGCGCCAGCGAGGCGCCGGATTTGCTCGCGGGCTTTCGCCAGGGCGTGGATTTCCTGCGCGCGCGCCCCTGGCGGGCCGCCGCGATCCTGCTTCCCGTCTTCCTCGCCGCGGCCTTCGCTTTCGCCCCGCCGCATCAATACGACTCGCTCGTCTACCATCTCGTTTTGCCGGAGATCTACGTCCGGGCCCGCGGCCTTGCCCCAGCCGGCTGGCTTCTCTACTCCCATTTCCCTCAAAACGCCGAGATGCTCTTCTCGCTGGCGCTCTTGGGCCGCTCCGATCTCGCCGCCCAGCTCCTGTCCGTCGCGGCCTTCGCCGCCTGCCTGCGGCTCGTTCTCTGGACGGCGCGGCGATTGGCCGGAAACCAAGCGGCCTTCCTCGCCGCCCTCCTCTTTTCGACCCAAACGGGCGTCATGCTTCTCGCCTCGACGAGCTACGTCGAGCCCCTCGCCATGCTCTGGACCACGGCCGCCGCCCTCTCCTTTCTGCGCTGGCGAGCCGGAGAGGGGCGGGGGTGGCTGGCCCTTTCGGGGCTGATGACGGGATTTGCCCTCGGGACCAAGTACTACGCCGGAATCACGGCCGGCATCCTCGGCGTCTGGCTGGCCGCGAGTCTCCTCGGCGCCGGTCCCGGACGCCGCAAGGAGGCGGCCGGCGCGCTCGGCCTCTATGCCGGGCTTGCGACGCTCGTCTTTTCGCCGTGGCTGATCAAGAACGTCGTCGAGATCGGCGACCCCTTCTTTCCCTTTTTCGCCCGTTTTTTCCATTCGACCCAGGCGGGTTGGAGCGCGCAGGCCGCCGGGGGGTATTTCCGCGCGCTCACGGAATACGGCCACTCCGGCCGTCTCCTCCGGGACGCGGCGGCGCTGCCCTTTCTTCTCGTCTCCAACAGCCAGCGATTCGGGCGCGGCATGGATGTCCTGGGCGGGCCGGGCTGGGATCTCGTGCTGTGGCTGTTTCCCCTGGGCCTGTGGGCCGCGCGGCGGGACCGATTCCTTTCGGGGTTATCGATGTTTCTGGCCGCCTATGTCGGCGCCTGGTTTCTGACCGGAGTCGTCTTCCGCTTCCTGACGGCGGCCGCGCCTCTTTTCGCGATCGCCTCGGGGGTGGGATTGGCGAGGTTCTGGGAGGAAGTCCTCGTCCCGCGCCCCGCCGTCTTCCGCGCTCCGCTCGCCCTCGCCGCGGGGCTGCTCGTCTTCTGCCATATCGCCGTCTTTCTTTTCATCCAGGACCTCTTTCAGACGCCCGGGGTGCTCTTGGGCGCGGAGGATGGAGAGGCCTTCCTCTCAAGGCGGCTCGACTACTATCCCTGCGCGGCCTTCGCCAGGGACCGACTTCCGGCAAATGGTAAAATCCTCGTCGTGGGCGAGCAGCGCAGCTACGGCCTCCGCCGCGACCGGGAAGCCGCGACTCTCTTCGCGCCGAACCGCTGCCGGCAATGGGCCAACGAGGCCGCCGATCCCGCCCAGCTGGCCCAGGCGCTCCGGAAGGCGGGCTTTTCCGCCATCCTCGACGTCCCTCGGGAAGCCGCCCGACTGGACGCGGCCCTCATGCCCGCGCTCAGCGAACGCGGCCGCCGCAACTGGGCCGGACTTGAACGGGACATGTTAAAGCCGGTCTTCCGCGCGCCCGGCTGCGTCCTCTCCGTCTTGGGGCCCGGCCCCTCATGAACGCCCAGGGGCCGTACTTCCTGGCGATCGCATTTTCCTTCGGGGTCTCGGCGTTGCTCTGTCCGCTCGTGAGAAGCCTGGCGCTGCGTTACGGATGGGTGGATCACCCCTCGACCTCGATCAAAACGCACACGGTGGCGACGCCCGTTTTGGGAGGGGTCGCGATTTTCTCCTCTTACGCCATCACGCTCTTTCTCCTGCGCTTCCTGACCCACTTCCCATCGGGGACGCTCCGCGCGCTGAGGGGGATTCTCCTCGGCGGGACCTTCATCTTCGCTCTCGGCGTCGTCGACGACGTGCGCAAGCCCGGAGGCCTGGGCTTTCGCCTCAAGTTCGCCGTCCAGATCGCGGCGGCGGCCGCCCTCCTCCTTTTCGGACTGCGCATCCGATTCATCACTCCCGCGCCGGTCGCCGTGGCCCTCACGGTGCTGTGGGTCGTCGGGGTGACGAACGCCCTCAACATCATCGACGTCATGGACGGCCTTTCCGCGAGCCAGGCCGCCGTCGCGAGCCTGGCCTTCCTCATGATCGCGCTGCCGCGCGAGCAGCACTACGTCAATTTCGCCTCCGCGGCCCTGGCCGGCGCGGCGCTGGGATTTTTGCCGTGGAACTTCTCCTCGCGCCGCAAGATCTTCATGGGGGATTCCGGCAGCCTCTTTTTGGGCTACGCGCTCTCGGCGATCTCCCTGGGCACCGACTACAGCGCGGTCAACCGCGTGGGGGTCTACGCCCCGCTCATGATCCTTCTCGTGCCGATCTTCGACACTCTTTTTGTCGCGGCCCTGCGCCTGCGCAAGGGCCGATCGCCCTTCCTGGGCTCGAAGGACCATTTCGCCCTGAGGCTCGAGGCCGCGGGATGGAGCCGCAAGGCGATCGTGCTTTTCGCGGCCCTGGCCTCGATCGCGCTGGGATTTTGCGGCTTTCTTTTGACCGCTCTCGACCTCCAGGGAGCGCTCGCGGTCGGCGCCTGCGTCGCGGCGGGGGCTCTCGCGATCGCGGAGTTTCTCTGGCACATTCCGGTTCAGGAGTAGACGCCCATGAACAACTTCAACGAGAAGACGAGCTTCCTCTGCTCGGTCGCCGACCTCCTGCGCGGCCCCTACCGCCCCAACCAGTACAAGGACGTGATGCTCCCGATGACGGTTCTCCGGCGCCTGGACTGCGTCCTCGAGCCCACCAAGGAGAAGGTCCTCCAAAAGGCGCAAGGACTCAAGGGCGGCAAGCTCAAGAACCTCGAACCGATCCTCAATAAGGCGGCGGGCCAGCAGTTCCATAACACGAGCCGCTTCACCTTCCAGAAGCTCAAGGGCGATTCCCACAACATCGCCGCGAATCTGACCAATTACATCAAGGGCTTCTCCAGCCGGGCCCGCGAGATCATCGATCACTTCGGCTTCGAGGAGCACATCGCCAAGCTCGACAAGGCGGACCGGCTCTTCCATGTCGTCTCGAAATTCTGCGAGATCGACCTGCATCCGGATCAGGTTTCGAATATCGAGATGGGCTACATCTTCGAGGAGCTCATCCGGCGCTTCAACGAAGCGTCCAACGAAGAAGCCGGAGACCACTTCACGCCGCGCGAGGTGATCCGCCTCATGGTCGATCTGCTCTTTCTCCCCGACAACGATATTCTGACCAGGAAGGGAGCGGTGAAAACCCTGTTTGATCCGGCCTGCGGGACCGGGGGCATGCTCTCCGTCAGCGAGACCTACATCCGCGAGCTCAATCCCGACGCGCGCTTGGTCGTCTTCGGCCAGGACTTTAATGACCAAGCCTATGCCATCTGCGGCTCCGACATGATGATCAAGGGCCATGATATCGATAACATCTACTTCGGCGACA
>DAHVWT010000067.1 GCA_027327915.1 Elusimicrobiota bacterium | reverse complement strand
GGCCCAGAAGGAGCTGGCGGCGGCTCTCAAACTCGTCGATCGAAACGCCGTCGCAACGTCCACCTCGTCTTCCGTTTTTATCTCGACGACTTCGACCCAAGCGCGCTAAAAAAAACCCCGTCCGGAATACGGACGGGGTTTCGCTTAACCGGGAATTTTACTTCGAGCTCTCGGTGGGGAACTTTGTCTTCCACTCCCCGATGCCGCCCACGAGTTCCTGGACTTGGAATCCCTTTTCCGCCAGGATGAGGGCCGCCTTCGTGGACGCCGCGCAGGTGATGTTCCAGCAGTAGGTCACGAGCGTCTTGTTCTTGGGCAGTTCGGCCAAGTGCCGCTCCAGATGGGTCAGAGGGGTATTCTTGGCGCCCGGGATGCGCTCCGTCTTATAGGCTTGCTCGTCGCGGACGTCGAGGAGGACGACCTTGCCGCTCTCCATGTCGCGCTTGAGGTCGTGAGGGGTGGTTTCAAACTGGAGCTTGGTCCGGAAATACTCCGCGGCCCCGATCGGGGAGCCCGAAGTCATGGAGCCTTGCGTCTTGTCCGCCTTCTGAGTTGGCGTCATCATCATTGTGTTATCTCCTTGAGGGGAACTTCGTCCCCATCGGGATGATTTTACAAAATGTCAGGGCGGTTACTTGCTTGCGTACTTACTTGCGGCCCGTGACGCCGGGGGTATGCCAGCCGCCGAAAGGCGCGGCCAGACGCTCGGCTTCCGCCGGTCCCCATGTCCCGGGTTCATAAACGCTCGGCGGTTGAAGCCGATGGTCCAGGATCGGCTCGACCACCCGCCACTGGGCCTCGACGCTGTCCTCGCGCGCGAAGAGCGTCTCGTCGCCGTGCATGGCGTCGCTCAACAGGCGCTCGTAGGCGCCCGTCCCGCCCGAGGCGGGTGGTTGCGTGAGGGCCAGAAGCTCGGTCTGCTCGCCGGTCATGCGCTCTCCCGGGAACTTGGAGCGCACGCCGAGAGCGATCGCGACCTCGGGCCCCAGGCGGAATCGAATGTAGTTGACGTCGCCGCGTCCGGACAGGCGCTCCCCAAAGACCGTCCGAGCCGGAGCCTTGAGCTCGACCAAGGCCTCGGTGCAGGTCACCGCGAGGGACTTGCCGGCGCGGATGAGGAAGGGCACGCCCCGCCAGCGCTCGGAGTCGATGCGCAGGCGGATGGCGGCATAGGTCTCGACATGGGAGTCGGGAGCGACGTCCGGCTCGTCGCGATAGCCGCGGAACTGTCCGCGCACGGCGTCGCGGACGGCGACCGGGGCGACCGCCTTGAGCAGGCGCGCTTTCTGATCGCGCAGCGCCTCGGCGGACGGGTCCTTGGGGGCGTCCATCGCCAGGCAAGCGAGGACCTGCAGCAAATGGTTCTGGACGACATCGCGGACGGCCCCCAGCTCCTCGTAGAGCTTGCCCCGGCCTTTCACGCCGAAGTCCTCGGCCATCGTGATCTGCACGCTTCTCACGAAGTTGCGGTTCCAAAGCGGCTCCAGGAAGGAGTTGCTGAAGCGGAAATAGATGATGTTCTGGACGGGCTCCTTGCCCAGGTAGTGGTCGACGCGAAAGATGCCGGACTCCGGAAACGCCGATAGAAGTAGGCGATTAAGCTTTTTCGCGCTGGCGAGATCCCGACCGAACGGCTTCTCGACGATAACGCGGGCGTTCTTCGAGCAGGGCAAGCTTCCCAGGCCCGCGATCACGGTCGGAAAGAGCGCGGGCGGTATCGCCAGGTAAAAGAGCGGCCGTTTCGCCTTCCCGAGAGCCCGCCGGAGACGGACGTAGGTGGCCGGATCGGCATAGTCGCCCTCGACGTATTGCATAAGAGCGGCAAGCTTGTCGAAGGCGGCCGGGTCCAGGCCTCCGCGCTCGGTGACGCTTTCCCGCACCCTGGCGCGGAATTTTTCCGCGTTCCAGTCAGGCTTGGCCACGCCGATGATAGGGACGTCGAGACGTCCTCGCTTGACCATCGCCTGGAGGGCCGGGAAGATCATCTTGTAGGCGAGATCTCCCGTGGCGCCGAAGAAGACGAGGGTGTCCGAGACTGGATCCGGCCTCATGATTTCTTCTCCTCGTGGCCGCCGAACTCGTGGCGAAGGGCGGAGAGGACCTTGTCCGCGAATTCGTCAGCGCCCCGCGAGGCGAAGCGCTGCGAGAGAGCGGCGGCAAGGACCGGCGCCGGGACTCCCTCGTCGACGGCCGCCTTGAGCGTCCAACGGCCCTCTCCGGAATCGGAGACGCGGCCTTGGAAGTTCTCGAGCTCGGGGCTCCGGGCGAGCGCCGCCGCCGTCAGATCCAGGAGCCATGATCCGATCACGCTTCCTCGCCGCCAAGTCTCGGCGATGCCGGCGATGTCAAGGTCGTATTGATAATGCTCCGGGTCGCCCAGGGGCGTCGTCTCGGCGTCCCGCGCGGCCGCGCTCTTTCCGATGCCGGCGTGGCGCAGGATGTTAAACCCCTCGGCGTAGGCCGCCATGAGCCCGTACTCGATGCCGTTGTGGACCATCTTGACGAAGTGCCCGGCGCCGGAGGGGCCGCAGTGGATGTAGCCCCTCTCCACGGTCGACGGATCGCCTTTCCGGCTGGGAGTCCGGGGCGCCGCGCCTTCCCCGGGCGCGAGCGACGCGAAGACGGGATCGAGACGCTTGACCGCGTCCGGAGACCCTCCGATCATCAGGCAATAGCCGCGTTCGAGGCCCCAGACGCCTCCCGAGGTCCCGACGTCGAGATAGCCGATGCCCTTGGCGGCGAGGGCCTTTGAGCGCCGGATGTCGTCGTGGTAGTGGGAGTTGCCCCCGTCGATCACAATGTCGCCGCTTGAAAGGCACGGCGAGAGCTTCTCAAGGGTTGCGTCGACGGCCGCCGCGGGCAGCATCAGCCAGACCGCGCGGGGCTTCTCGAGCTTCCGGCATAAATCCTCCAGGGAGGCCGCCGCGGCCGCTCCTTCCCGGGCGAGATCCCGTCCTGAATCGGGATGGACGTCGAAGACCGCGCAGGAGTGGCCCGCCTTCATAAGGCGGCGCGCCATGTTGCTCCCCATCCTTCCCAAACCGACGATTCCGATTTGCATGCCGTTCACCCTACGCGTATTATATTAACCGTCGCCGCATGAGCGCCAGAAGCTTATGGACCAACTTCGGATTTTCCAAGACGCCGCGGCGGTCTGCCGCGCGGCGGCCGAGGAATTTGTTCGGGCCGCCTCGGAGGCGATCGAGGCCCGGGGCCGCTTCGCGGCGTCTCTGTCGGGCGGCTCAACGCCGCGGGGGCTCTACGCCCTGCTCGCGGACGATGGCGAGTCCTTCAGGCGCCGTGTCGACTGGAGCCGCGTCCACTTTTTCTGGGGAGACGAGCGCTGCGTTCCCTCGGATCATCCGGAGAGCAATTACAGGATGGCGCGGGAGTCGATGCTGGAGAAGCTTTCGCCGCCCCGGGAGAATATCCATCGAATCCCCACCGAGCTCGTGGACCCGGAAAAGATCGCCGGCAGCTACGAGACGGATCTAAGGCGCTTTTTCAAGCCGGCGGCGGGAGAGCCTCCTCGCTTCGACCTTATTCTCCTGGGGATGGGGCCCGACGGGCACACCGCATCCCTCTTTCCGCGGACGGAGGCGCTCGAGGATCGCGGGAGGCTCGTCGCCGCCAACTGGGTGGAGAAGCTGCGCGCCCATCGCGTCACCCTGACGCTTCCCGTCATCAACAACGCCCATCGCGTTCTCTTTCTCGTCGCCGGGGGCGACAAGGCGAAGGCGCTCGACGCCGTCCTGCGGGGGCCGCGTCGTCCCGAGGAGCTTCCCGCCCAGGCGGTTCGTCCCGTCAACGGGGAGATGCGGTGGTTCGCGGATCGGGCGGCGAGTCCCGCGTTCTGACCGCCTGCGGGACTCGCCGCCGCTTGATCGCCGCGTTAGCGGGCGAGGACCGCCTCGCGCACCTTGACGCCGCCGGCCATGTTCGTGCGCTGCTCCGGCGTGAAGAAGGTGTACGGGTAAATGGCCCCCAGCCGGCTCGCCTCGTCGAGCCTGTTGCGCTGCTCGGCCGGGATGTCAAACTCGAGCGAAGCCAGGAGATCGCCCAGCTGTCCGACGTCGGTCGCGCCCATGATGGCCGAGCTCACCTGGGGTTGGGAGCAGACCCAGTTGAGGGCGACCTGCGAGGGGGAGCGGCGGAGATCCCTGGAGACCTCCTGCACGACGCGCAGGACGCTCCAATCCTTGTCGCTGAAGCGCGGGGTCAGCATGCTCCCTTGATCCTGCATGGTCTGGATGCGCCCCTTGCCCGAGACATTGGCCCCATCACGCCGGTATTTCCCGGTGAGAAAGCCGCCGGCAAGAGGGCTCCAGGCGCAAATTCCCATCCCGAGATGGCGGGCGGCGGGAATATGCTCGCGCTCGATGTCGCGTTCCACGAGGGAATACTCCATCTGCATGGCGCAAAGCCTCTCGTAGCCCCGCCACTGGGCCAGGGTCTGCGCCCGGGAGACGTACCAACCCGGCGTGTTGCTAAAGCCGATGTAGCGCACCTTGCCGAAATGGATGAGATTATCGAGACTCGCCATGACCTCCTCGACCGGCGTCAGCGTGTCCCAGGCGTGCAGCCAGTAGAGGTCGATGTAGTCGGTCTGGAGACGCTTGAGGGAGGAGTTGACCGACTCCAGGATATGCTTGCGGCCGTTGCCCCCGCCGTTGGGATCTCCGGGCGCGGTGTTGAACGAGAACTTGGTCGCGAGAACCACGCGGTCGCGGCGCCCCCGCTCCTTGAGGAACTTCCCGACGATCTCCTCGCTATGGCCGTCGGTGTAGTTGTCCGCGGTGTCGATGAAATTGCCGCCCGCGTCGAGATAGCGCGACAGTATCTGCCGAGAGGCGCTCTCGTCCGAGCCCCAACCCCACTCGGTGCCGAAGGTCATCGCGCCAAGGCAGAGCGGCGAGACCCGCAAGCCGGTCTTGCCCAGAAGCCTGCATTCCGACAAAGACATATTTTCCATGATCACATCCTCCATAATTAATTAACGTCTCGAAGGAGCCGAAGGGCTCGGCCGTGCCTTCACGTCCTTCGCGGGTCCTCGCAACGCTACGGCCCTCTGGAACACAAAAAAAGTCCCCGCCGCCCATCGCGGGCGGCGGGGACGCGGGCCTTAGGAGGCCGCGCGTGGGATCAGAAGTCGAAGAAGGCCGCTTCCTCCGCCACGTTGTTGCAGCGCGTTCCTTTGGAGTCGGTCATCTTCGTGCGCATGTAACCGGACTCTCCCCAGGAGGTTCCCCAGCTGTTGCGGAGAATCCAGATGCCTTTGCCGGCGGGAAGGTTCCCGTTCTTGTCGAACTTGGCGCCCTCGTTGTCCCAGCCCACGATGTTGATCATATGGTCCAGCGGGGCATTGGCCACGCAGCCGTTGTAGACGCCGCTCTGGTATTGCATCCAATCGCCGGCGCCGGCTCCCACGGCGATCGAGAGGGGCTTGCCGCTCTGGGTCATGTAGGTCTCGATGTCGCGAACGGAAGGGCCTTTGCTCGAGCTTCCCAGCATATGCCAGCCCTTGATGTGGGCGGCCAGAGGGAGTTTCGCGCGGCACTGCCCCGCGCCCTGGGCGTAGGGGCAGGATTTCCAAAGCGGCTGGCCTCCCGGGGTGACGAAGTCGTTGGCCGAGTCGAAGTCGCCGCCGTTGCAGCCGTCCGATTCCTTTGAATTGTCGATGAGCCACTCCTGCGACAGACGCCCCGGGTCGTCGCCCATCAAAGCATGCCCGTCGCGGTGGGTCGCCGTCAGGCTGAAGGCCCAGCAGGAGCCGCACTGGCCTTGATCCTCGATCTGCGTAAGCCGGGGCCTAAGGTCCATCGTGTTCGGGATGGCCGCATCGATGGAAGCCATGCCTGGCACGGGCGTGAAAGAGACGTAATCCGCTTGGCGGTTCGGGTTCGGGCGGAAGCCCATCGCGTGGCGGACGTTGGAGCCCGAGATTTCGTAGGTCCTTTGAAAGGCAGGCTGAAGGGCGCTCTGGCCGGCGATCGCCTTAGTCGTCTTGGGGATTTGCAGCGATCCCATGACGGCGCTGACATTGGGAGCTCCCTGTTTGAAATCCACCTTGTCCGCGGCGAGGCCGGGAACGCCGATCCAAGCCGCCAGGGCGAACAGGCCCATGATGAGGTTTCTCTTCTGCATTTTCTCCTCCTAATTAACCGTCATGACCTTCTTGAATCTCACTCGAACGCTGCACAATAGCAAAATAATAGGCGATGAGATCAAGCAGCGCCTGAGGCTTAGGACCCAAACGCGTCTGGGCCTAAAGACCTATTTGAGCCGGGGAGCCATCTTTGTTAGCCTAGGCACCATGAAGCGCTCTTTAGGGACGGTCGCGGTGCTGGGGGCGGGGAAGATCGGCTCGGTCGTCGCCTTGAGCCTAGCCGCTTCCGGCCGCGCGCGAAAGGTCATCGCCGTGCGAAAAAGCCGGGGCGCGCCCGCTCTCTCGCCGGAGATAGAGTCCGGCGGCGACGCGGCCGTGGCGGCCGCTCGCGCGGACATCCTCGTTTTGGCCGTCAAACCCGGGGACGCGAAAGCGCTGATGCGCGCGATCGGCCGCCGGGCGAGGGGGAAGCTTACCGTGTCTCTCATGGCCGCGATCACGACGAAGCGCCTTGAGGAAGGACTCGCGGGAGCCAAGGTCGTCCGGGCCATGCCCAACATCGCCGCGACGATCGGGGAATCGATGACGGCCTACTGCCTCGGCCGGGGGATTTCCGCGGGGGACGCCGCCCGCGCCCGGGGTGTCCTGGACGCTTTCGGTGAGAGCCTCGAGGTGCCGGAACATCTCATGGACGCCGTCGCGGCGCTGAGCGGGAGCGGCCCGGCCTATATCGCCATGCTCGTCGAGGCCCTGGTGAGCGCGGGACTCAAGGTGGGCATCCCTCGCGACACGGCGCTTAAGCTCGCGACAAAGACTCTCACCGGGACCGCGAATCTTCTCAGCGCGCGCGGGGTGCATCCGGCCGAACTGAGGGATTCCGTCACGACCCCGGCGGGGACGACGATCGCGGGGCTCTACGAGCTCGAGAAAGGCTCCCTGCGCACCGCCATCATGAACGCGGTCGAGGCCGCGACCTTGGCCGCCGAGCGCATCGCCCGCAAGTTTGAAGCGGCGGATTAGGCCGGCGGCTTCACCAGCCCGAAAAGAAGTGGGAGACCGACGAACCTGCGGCCGCGAGCGTGTTGCCGGCGGTCTGGAGCGCGCTTGGGGTCCCGCTCTTGATGCTGCTGTCCAGGGAGGAGGCTCCGTTCGCCGCGCCGCTGAAGAAATTAGCCACGGGTTTTCCTAGGTCGTTATCCATGGCGTTGCCGGCGTTTCCCATAAGGCCGGAAATGAATTTCGGCGCGCCTGTAAGCCCGCTCCAGAGGCCCGAGCCCAGAGAAGAGCGCGCGTCGCCGTAGAATCCCAGAAGGTCCTTATAGCCCGCCGATCCGAGCCAGCGGACATCTCCAACGAAATTCCCCAGGAGCCCCTCGAACCACGGGGTGGCCGTGCAGAGAGCGTTGCCGATGAAGCCGCCGATGGCGCCGACGTCGACTCCGATCATACGGCCCTCAAGGTTGACCATCCCGCCGAAGATGCGATTGTCGACGACGGGGTTGTTGATGCCTCCGGGGCGGTAATTGGGAGCCGAGTTCTTGAAGACGTACCATGCGGGTCCAAAACTGACGCCGGAGCTCGATGATAGCGCCGTGGACCAATTGATCCCTGGGTTATTGCTCTGGATGATGAGCGGCGACCAATGCAACTCATCCGCCCCGTAGTTGAGGACGCCGCCCCCCTTGATGACCCATGGGCCGCCCCAACTGGCGCCCGAACCGGAGGCCGAGACCTGGGAGGCGTTCTGGGGAGTGGGCACCCAGCCGTATGGCATGACCACTTGGGCGCCCGTCGTGGAGGCGGAGTAAAAAGCCTGCTGGAAAAACGTGGCCTGGTTTTGCAGGTTAAAGCAATGCTCCGTCGGGGCGGTGGGATAGCCCGTCTCGACAATCCAGACCGGGCGGCCGTTGGCGACGCCCTTGGCGTCGCCGACATCCATGCCGATCTGATAGGCGTTGACCGGTTGTCCGCACATGTAGTTCGGGTACTCGTCGATGCCCAGGATGTCCAGGGTCCCGTCCGTCACGAATCCCCATCGATTGATGGTCCATGAGCCGCTCAAGGTTCCCGCCAGCCCTCCTTCGAAGTTGGTGATGGTCAAGAGCTTGCGCCCGATTCTTTTGCCCTCGGTGTGGACTGCGTCGGCCAGCGTCCGCATAAGGCTGTCGGCATAGCCGGGATCCAGGGTCGGAGACCATCCCCTCGGCGCATGAGCATGCATTGCAGCGTCGGAGTCGGCGACGTTGAGCTCGTTCTCGATCTGCCAAATCCATACATGGCCGCCCAATCGCTTGACGGTGGCCCCGACGATATAGCGCATCAAAGCCAGGTATTGCGGCTTCCCGATGCGTCCCGGAGTCGCGCAACCGGAGATGTCCTTCATGTCGCACGTCCCGTTGTAGCTCGGCAATCCATTCGCATAACCCACGCCTACCGATAAGACGGGTTGAATGCCGGCATTGGCATAATCGTTGGCCGTGTCGACATAATCCAACTTGGTCCAGTCCGTGAACTGGCTGGCGCCGCCTGTCCATAAAGGATCGGCGGCGAGTTCATCGACGAGAGCTTCCATGGCGGGCGAGTCGGGTCCTTTCTGATAGGCCGCGTAGACTTTGTCCAACAATGCGGGTGTCAGCGGGTCGATCACATTCTTGGATGCAACGCCACCACGGAAGTACCGAGCGCCGGCTTGAGCCATGAAGGCCGGGAAGGACTGGCGCTGCGACTCGCCGCCAAGATCGGCGTACGGCAGGCCCGCTCCGGAGAAGCCGAGGCCCGGGGAGGGGGTGAAAGTCAGGAGGGATTGGGCTTGGTTTTGGTTCTGCTGGGACGAAGTGGAGTTGTTGTTCTGGGACGCAGAGGCGGCCGGGGATTGGTTGGATGGCGGCGCGGGATTCGGCGTCAACAAAGCGCCGCGTTCGTGAGGATTCACGAAGGGATTCGCGGATTCTGTCCTGCGGAGTTCGGGCGAAATGCCAGGCGAGACGAGAACGTTGCTTAGTGCCTTATTAAAGGAAGCCTTTTTGGGGGAGCTGTCTTGCTGGGAAGATGAGAGGTCCCTGGGGACGCCATTCATTAAATAATCGCCATGAGGGGATAAAAATGACCCCGGCGCCGACTGGAATCCGAAGGGAGGTGTGTTTTCGGCGCCGATATTTGAATTTTGATGGGCCGACGACCAAATGGCTTGGCGCAGCTGGCCGAAGGTTTGCGGGGATTGGGCCGCGGCGGCGCGAGAGCCGCTTGATGTTATGACGTCGTACGAACCGATGGGGCCGGAGTTTCCCTCGCTTGAGCTGCCAGAGTCGCTCCCCAGGGCGAGTCGGGAGTCGATCCAGGCGAGAGCCAGGGCCTGGAGCAGGATGCCCGCGGCGAGCCCGGCCCGTCTAAGACGCGAGAGTGGACGTTTCGCCATGGAATCGGTAGGCAGGGTAGCACGGCTTATTCGGGGC
>DAHVWT010000066.1 GCA_027327915.1 Elusimicrobiota bacterium | reverse complement strand
CGCCGCGCCGCGGCGCCGGCCAAATCGTGTTTAGACCCTCTCCACCATCCTCAGCTTGGCGCTCCGCGAGCGCGGGTTCGCGACGACCTCGTCGCGTGACGGCGCGAGCGGCTTTTTCCCCGCCGCCTCGACATAGCGGCAGTGTCCGTCCTGGACGCTCGATGCGAAGAGGCGCTTGATGATTCGGTCCTCCAGGGAATGGAAGCTGATCGCGAGCAGGCGTCCGCCAGGACGGAGGATCTCGATGACGCTTTCGAGCGCCCGGGTCAAATTCTCAAGCTCCGTGTTGACGGCGATGCGCAAGGCAAGGAAGGTCTTCGTGGCGGGGTGGATATCGGAAATCCTGGGCGAGACGCGCTCGATTTCGCGCGCGAGCTCGGTCGTCGTCTGGAAAGACTTCTCCTTGCGCCGCGAAACGATCATGCGCGCGATCTTGCCCGCGTGCCGCTCTTCCCCGTATTCCTTGAGAAGCAGCGCCAGTTGCTCCTCCGGCCAGGCGTTGACGATCTGGGAGGCGGTCAGGGGATTCGCCGGAGAAAGCCTCATGTCGAGGGGCCCCTCCCGCAGAAAGCTGAGCCCCCGGACGGACTCCCCCAGTTGGTAGGATGAAATGCCAAGATCGAAGAGGGCGCCCGAGAGCGGCGCGAAGCCGTTGTCGCGCGCGAGCCTCCCCGCGTCCCTAAAATTCCCGATCAGTCCCGAGAAACGCCCGCCGAAGCCGCGCAGGCGCTTGCCGGCGAGCGCGAGGCTCGCGGGGTCCAGATCGAGGCCGAGAATTTTTCCTTCGGGCTCAAGCCTCGCCAGTATCCCTTCCGCGTGGCCGCCAAGCCCCAGCGTCGCGTCGAGATAGCTCCCCCGGGGATCCGTGACGAGCCATTGGACGCATTCCCGCAGCAAGACCGAAATATGCTCGCTCGACATAAGATTCTCCTCGACATGCCGGGGAGTCGGGCGCGCGGCGAGAGACGGCGATCCCCCGGAGGTTTCGATGAAGAGCATGGACGCGGTTAGATTTCCAGGCGCTTGGCGGCCTTTTCGTAGGCGGGCGCGACCTTGCTCTGGTCGTAGGCATTCCAGCGGTCCCTGTCCCAGATCTCGGCGCGACGGCCGGCGCCGAGAACGAGGAGGGGACCCCTGAGTCCCGCGTGCTCTTTAAGATATTGAGGGACCAGGATGCGTCCCGCGGCGTCCGGGGTCATTTCCTCGGCCTCCGAGAAAAATTTTCGCTTGAAGGCCCGCTCCTCCTCCTTGTCGGGCAAGCTGAAGGAGGCGAAGTCCTCGTCGACCAGGCGACGCCACCGCGAGGGCAGGAAAAGATAGAGGCAGCCGTCGAGGCCGCTCGTGAGAAAAAGCGAGCGTCCTTTCTCCTCTCGGAGAGCGGCGCGAAATTTGGGCGGGATGGCAAGGCGATTCTTCCCGTCTAGCGTGTATTCGTAGCGCCCGATGAGAAGGGCCATGTACCCACTTGATTACACATTATTCTACTTTTTCCCACAATGTCCCACAGTATAGACGACAAGAGCGCATTTGTCAAGAGGAGGTTTTCAGAGGCCCTTCGATTAAAGTTGCGGGATCTGGTAGCGGACGGGAGCGCGGGCGCCAAGATTGGAGCGGTTCTTTAGATTAAAGAGCCAGACATCCTGCAGGTCCTCCGTGTCGCGGAAGGGAAGGCCATAAGCCTTCAAGAGAGCCTCGCTCACCGTTTTACCGTCCCGAATAAAGACGGAGAAGCGGTAGAAGTTAAGAGGGAACTTGAGCCTCAGCAGGAGCCTCACTACGCTGAAGGACTCGGTGTACCAGACCTCGACGTCGCTCGCGGGTCGGCCGCGCAGGCTTTCGACAGCCATCAGGCGCGAGAAAGGCCAGTAGCCTCCGCCCCGGATGACGGCAAAGCTGCGCCCCAGCCACGCGGGCGCGGCCAAGCCTCTCTCCACCTGCATCAGGGTCGCCATCCCTTCGGAGAGCCACAGCGGGTCGGGATGGCCGGAGAGAAAAAAGCCGTCGTAGTAGATATGCGTGAGCTCATGGGCGAGAATGCCCTGAATCTCGCTTGATTGGTAGACATAAACCTCGCGGTCGGGCACCGAACTGCACCCTCCGGACCACGCGGGCCGCCCCGTCACGCCCCGGTAGGTTTCCGCGTCCTTGAAAAAATAGACCGATACTTTTTCCGTGTCCTTCCATGGGGCGAAATTCGCGAGATCCAGCATGAGATTTCCATGCAGGCTCTCGAGGAGATGAAGGAAGCTCTTAGGGGCTTCCTCGCCCTCGCTATAGACTTTGAAATGCTCGATATCCGTCTCGACAAAGCCATGGACCTCGGGTTGCTGGGAGTTTTTGTAAGTCGCGGGAGCCGGGATTTGCGCGGGCGCCGAGGGCTCGACCGGGATCGCCGGAGGGCCGAGCGGCACCGGAAGCGGCTTGGCTGCCTCTCCCGGGGATGAGGGGGGCGCCGCGCCGACGACGCCCGGCGCGGGCTGGACCAGGGCTAGCGAATCGTCCGTCAGGGCGCCGCGAGGGACTTGGGCCGCCCGAGCGACGGCGGCATGGATTTTCCGCGGGACAAAACGGCTGCGAGGAACCGGAGCCTGGGATTCGGGGCCCAGGTACTGATAGACCAGGATGCCCCACAGCCCCGCCAGGAGAAGCCAAACGACGCCCCAGAGGCGGCGGGAGATGTCCATGGAGAGGGGCTGCGGCCCCTTACTGACCTATGTCGCGCAGCCTCAGCGCGTTCTGGGCAAGCGCATGGACAAAGAGGGCGAAAATGACGATGAACAAAGCCTGGACGACCGCCATTCCTCCCGAGGTCAGTGCGGCAAAGACGCCGTTGTGGTAAAAGATCGCGAGCATGGTGCCGGCGGAGACCAGGGCGACCCCGGCGGTCTGGGCGCGCGTCATGTAGAGGGCGGCCGTCGCGGATGGCATCACGAAGAGGAGCCACATGGGGGCCCAAAAAGGGACCAGTAGGTAGAAAAGCGGGACGGCCCAGAGGAAATTGAGCCAGACCTGGAGGTGGCGCATGATCCTTCCCCAACGGACGAATCGGTAGGTATTGGCGGCAAGCCACCAGTTGACCAAGCTCGCGACGAGGAGGATGCCGAGGGAAATGCGGTAGGCCGACGGCTCCGGGTCGCTGCAATAAACGGCGGATAGAATGAGAAGGAGCGCGAACGGAGAAAAATAGCGGTTGAGCATCTGCATATAAGCCCCTCCTCTATGGCGCCGGATCCTGCCGCCCGAACAAGGCGACGGCGCGATCTTTCTCTTCGAGCGGCCGCCGATACGACCATGACTTTACCAATCTTGCGCAGGATTTTTCTAGCACCCGCCGCAGGACAGGCGCCTCGGGATCCGGAAACGCGCTCTGGAAGGCCGCGAAGAGACCGCCGGGACGCAACAGCGGGATCGCGAGAGGCAGAAGTTCCGGAAGGGGCGACACGGCCTTGGCCAGCACGGCGTCGTAGACGGCGGAGGAGGGCTTGGCCCTGGGCCGGGCCGGCTCCTGGACGAGCCGCACCTCGGCAAGGCCCAGGCGGAGGATCGCGAGGTTGAGAAAGTCGAAACGGCGTTTCAGGGGCTCGAGCAGGGTTACGCGTGCCTCGGGCCAGAGTATTTTAAGCGCTATGCCGAGAAAGCCGGCGCCCGCGCCCAGATCCAGGACCTCGGGCGCGGAAAAGGAGATGAATTCTTTCTTGAGACAAGCGGCCCCCGCGGCGCCGTCGGACACGTGCTTGAGAAACACGGCTCCTGGCGAGCGCTCCGCCGTCAGATTGGCCCGATCGTATCCCGCGACCAGACTTGCGTAATCCCCCAGCCGATCGAGAACTTCGGGCGCGACCGGGAGCCCCCACCCCAGCGCGGCCCGGGAGAAGGATTTAAGATCTTGCGCCTTGCTTGGCCAGGCTTTCTCGCCGCCTTTTTTCAACATGGATCCAAAGAAGCTGGACGTCCGCCGGTGTGATGCCGGGTATGCGACTTGCTTGGCCGAGGCTCCGTGGTCGGATCCTCGCGAACTTCTCGCGCGCCTCGTTGGTGAGCGAGGGAAGACTCTCGTAGGGCATGCCCTCGGGGATGCGGACCTCCTCGACGCTTTTTAGCTTGCGCGCGGCCTGCGCCTCCCGATCGAGGTAGCCGCGGTAGGAGGCTTCGATGGCCCGCTCCCGCTCCGCGGCGGCGCGGGACCATGGGGCAAGCTTGGAATCGGGGGCCTCGGCCGCCCCGGACACGCAGTCGCGGTACCGAAGGAAGCTCTCGTAAGCGGAGCGGGCATGGAGCCCGAGCCCGAAACCCCGTTCAAGTAGCCGCAGATCCGCGTTATCCGCGCGGAGGCTCAAGCGAAATTCCGCGCGGGAGGTGAACATCCGGTAGGGCTCGTCGACGCCTTTTGTCGTGAGATCGTCGATCATGACTCCGATATAGGCCGCGTCGCGCCCCAAGATGAAGGGCGCTTCCCCCCTCAGGGCCAGGACCGCGTTGACCCCGGCCACGAAGCCTTGCGCGGCCGCCTCCTCGTAGCCCGTCGTTCCATTGATCTGTCCCGCGAGGAAAAGGCCGCGGAGGAGCTTCGTCTCCAAAGAAGAATGAAGCTGTGTCGGCGGGACATAGTCGTACTCGATCGCGTAGCCGAAGCGGACAATCTCCGCCTGCTCCAGCCCCTCGATCGTGCGCGCCATCGCGATCTGGACGTCCTCCGGGAGGCTCGTTGAAAGGCCGTTGACGTAGACCTCGCGCGTGCGCAGTCCCTCCGGCTCGAGGAAGATTTGGTGGCGCTCGTGGTGCGGGAACTTGACGACCTTGTCCTCAATCGAGGGGCAGTAGCGAGGGCCAAGCGAGCGAATGCGCCCGGAATAGAGGGGCGAGCGGTCGAGATTGTCGCGGATCACTCGGTGCGTCTCGGGATTGGTGTAGGTGATATGGCATGGCAGCAGCGGATTCGTCACGCGCTCCGTGAAATGGGAGAAGGGCGTCGGCGGATCATCGCTCGGCTGGGCCTCCAGGCGGTCGACGTCGATCGAGCGGGCGTGCAGGCGCATCGGCGTCCCCGTCTTCATCCGCCCGAGCGTAAAGCCCATTCCGGCCAAGCCTTGGCTCAGGGCCAGGGCAGGGGGTTCGCTGGCCCGGCCGGCGGGGTGGGCGTTTAAGCCCACGTGGGCGAGCCCATTGAGGAAGGTGCCCGTGGTGAGGACCACGGCGCCCGACTCGTAGCGGCGGCCGCGCTTGGTCGTCAAGCCGCGCAGGCGGCTTCCCTCCACCCAGAGGCCGGCGGCCTCCTCCTGGGAGAGGCGAAGCCCCGGCGCGTTTTCGACCGTCTCCTTCATCCCCAGGGCGTAGAGCTTCTTGTCGCATTGCGCCCGGGGTGAGTGCATGGCCGGGCCCTTGCTTGTGTTGAGAGTCTTGAAATGAATGCCCGAGCGGTCGGCGTTGCGGGCCATCTCCCCCCCCAGGGCATCGAGCTCCCGGACGATCTGGCCCTTCGCGACCCCGCCGATCGACGGGTTGCAGGACATCACCCCGATCGTGTCGAGATTTTGGGTCAAAAGCAGGGTCTTGGCCCCCATGCGGGAGGCCGCCAAAGCGGCTTCAATTCCGGCATGGCCCGCGCCAACGACCACAACGTCGAATCGCCCGTCGCTAGTCTCAGCCATAAAAGAGCGCCGCCATGGCAGTTTTTGAGATAAGGCCCAAACGATGGAGGGCGAGAATGCCAACAGCCTGCCATATATTAAGGAAGATAAGAGCAAGCAGTATCCTGGCAAGCCGAATCCCCGTTATTTCGCGAAGACCGAGCCCCGCAGCGACCAGCATCCACATCCCCACGACGATCGTTGTCGGCATCCAGGCTTTCTCGAGCCAGAGGCCGCTCGCCCATTCGATGGGGAAAAGCGCGAGCGCGATGACGTTGATCCCGAGCATGAAGGAGACGAGGCCCAACCATTGGCTGCGCGGGAATTTCACGGCAAAGGAGGCGGCAAGGAGGCCCAGCAGGCAGGCCGCGATGGGAGCGTGGCGCCAACCTCCGGCGAGGAGCCCAGCGGCGGCGGCACTGGCGGCCATGGCCCCCATAAGCCTCAAGGAATAACTCCAGCCTCGGCCTTCCTTTAAATAAGCCAAAAAAGAAGCGAGCCAAAGAAAGCCGATCGCGGTGAGCGCCGTGTCCCAAAAAGCGAGCTCGGTCCAGGGCGTCGTCGCCAAGACCGCCGCGGAGCCCGAACCCGGCGGCATCGACCAGGGCTTCAGCAGAATCGTAACGAGATAAAAAAATGAGCCCAAGGCGAGCTCCGGAACGCTTCCCGACTCCCGGGCGGCGGCGCTCGGCTTAAAAAGACAGAGAAACGCGTATCTCAACGCGTCACGCATATCGGGCGTCTTTCGCGTAACGGTTCATCGCCGCGAAGCTCGACGCGGCGGCCGCAATAAAGCCCAGGCTCGCGATCAGGAGCGCACGGCGCAGCCCCCAGCGGTCGGAGAGAAATCCGATGATCGTGGGCGAGATCGCGTCCCCCAGGAGATGGACGACGAAGATATTGGCGGCGAAAGCGACGGTCCTGCGGCGGGGCTCGGTGACGGACACGATCGCGGCATTCAAGGGGCTTAAATGCATGAAGAGGAAGATGTCGGAGATGAAAAAGAGGGCGAAGGCGTAGGAGATGCGGTGAAGGCACAAGGAAAGGACCGCGAGAGGGGCGCCAATGAGGACGCTCACGCCGGAAACCAGGAAATAAGGCGCGCGGCTGCGCCCGTCGAGCCAGTCGCTCAGCCACCCACCGGCGAAGGCCCCGAAGGTTCCCGCGATGGCCGTGCAGCTTCCCAGCATCAGACCCGCCTGGCCGACATTGAGCCCCCAAGTTCTATGAAAAAAAGTCGGCACCCATACGCCGAAACCTCCCAGGACGAAGGTCAGGGCCGCGGTGGAGATCGTCGCGGCGACGTAGCTCGGCACCGAGAAGAGCTCGACGAAAGGGCGGATGCCGCGGGGCGCGGGTCCGGCGCGCAGCCCCCTTCTTTTCTCTAGAAGGCGGGGGTCTCGAAGGCGCAAGAGCGGCCAGACGAACAATAAGCCGGGAAGGCCCAGACAGACGAAGGCCAAGCGCCATCCGAAGGCCTGGGCGATAGCGCCCCCCACCATGTAGCCGATGGCGGCGCCAAGCGGGATCGTCATGAGGAATATCCCCAGGATGAAGCCCCGCTTCTTGGGCTCGAAATGCTCGGCGACGAAGGATGGTGACGCGGCGACATAGCACGATTCGCCGATGCCGACTCCGGCCCTGGCGGCAAGCAGCGTCGCGTAGCGGGATACCTGGCTGGCCGCTCCGGTCGCCAGGCTCCAGAGGCCCAGGCCAATCGCCATCCAACGAGGTCTCCCCTGTCGGTCGGCCAACGAGGCGATCGGCAGGGAGGCGGTCATGTACATGATCATGAAGGCCGAGGCGAGCGAGCCCGCCAGGGCGTCCGAGAGCCCGAGTTCCTTCTCGATCATCGGCAGGAAGGCGTACATCGAGTGGCGGTCCACGTAATTGAGAAGGTTGACGAAGAAGAGAAGGGCGAGGACATAGTAGGGCTTGTTGGCCGGGACCGGGCGAGCCCCGGTCTTACTTGCCGACACAGAAGCGCGAGAAGACCGCATCCAGGATCTCGTCGGGCGAGGCCGCGCCCACGACCAAGCCCAAACGCTCGAAGGCCGAGCGGAGATGGGTGATATGGCGTTCATCGAGGCCGGAACCCTCCAGGGCGGCGAGGGCGCTGGCCGCCTTAATCTCGGAGCGGGCGGCTTGAAGATGCTCCATCTGTCTCATCGAGGTCGCAACCTCGGCCTCGGCGTCTCCTCCGGAGTCCACGGAAAGCGCCGACAGGACCGCCGATCTCAGAGCGGGGAGGCCCGAACCGGTCTTGGCGGAGACAGGGAGGCCCCCCGCGGCCTTCCAAGCTTCGAGCGTTCCAACATCGGATTTATTGAGAACCCGCAGCACCGGCACGCCTCGCGCCCGGGTGGCCGTTTCGATCGCCCCGCGCGCCATTTCGTCCTCGGCGCATGGAGGCGCCGAGCCGTCGATGACAAAAAGGACGAGATCCGCGGCCTTGAGGGCCGTTTCGCCGCGTTCGATCCCCGCGCGTTCGGCGCGAGACGACGCGTCCGGGCGAAGCCCGGCCGTATCCGTGAGGACGCAGAGGAGCCCGTCGATATCGGAAGCCTCCTCCAAGGCGTCCCGGGTGGTGCCGGGATCGGCGCAGACGATCGCGCGGTCGGCGCCCAGCAGGGCGTTGAAAAGGCTGGATTTCCCGGCGTTGGGACGGCCTCCGATCGCGATGCGGGCTCCTTCCCGCAGGAGCCGCCCCCGCCGGCAACCGTCGAGAAGGGCGGCCATCCCGGCCTCGATCTCCTCGAGGCGATTGCGGGCTTCCCGGGGCGGAAGAACCGGAATGCCCTCGTCAGGATGGTCGAGGTCCGCCTCGCCGAGCGCGATGAGGTCGAGGAGGCTCTCCTTAAGCCGCGCAACCTTGCGCGAAAGGCCGCCCGAAAGCTGGGCCATCGCAAGACGGTGGGCTCTGCTTGTCCGGGAGCTCACGAGAGCCAAAACCCCCTCGGCCTGGGCGAGGTCGAGGCGGCCGTTGAGGAAGGCGCGCTGGGTAAATTCGCCCGGCGCGGCCTGGCGGGCGCCGGCCTTGATCGCGGCCTCCAGGACCCGGCGAAGGATGTAGCTCGACCCATGACAGGAAAGCTCCACGGTGTCCTCGCCGGTGTAGGAATGCGGCGCCTTGAAAAACACGGCCACGGCTTCGTCGAGGAGCTCGGCGCCGTCATGGACGCGCGCCAGAAACGTCCGGCGGGGCTCGGGTGGCTCCCGCCACGACAGGAGGCGGCGAGCGACCGCCGTCGTTTGCGGGCCGCTGACGCGCACGACCCCGATGGCCCCAGATCCCTCCGGGGTCGCGATCGCCGCGATGGTGTCGTTCACTAACGCTTGGGCTTGATGACGACCTTGCGCCACTGGCCTTCACCCTCGGAGGCCGAACTGACATCGGGGTGAGTCGCGACATGCTTATGAATGAGGCGCCGCACGATCGGGTCCATGGGCTGGAATCGGTGGGCGCGCCCGGTCCGCTTCACTTCCTCGATGGCCGAGTCGACTTCGGCCAGGAGTTCGGTCTCGCGCTTTTTCCAATAGTCCCCGGCGTCGACGCTGAGCGCCGCATCAAATCCCAGCCGCTTCTTCAAAGCGATGCTAAGGAGAAACTGCAGGGCCTCGAGGGTTCGCCCTTCCTTGCCGATGAGCCGTCCCACCTCGGGATGGTCGATCGAAACGAGGATGCGCTCTTGCTCCTGCTCCCAGGTGTTGTTAAGAACCGCGTCTTGGAAGCCCATGAGACCGAGAACTTCGCGGGTGACGTCCTGGGCCGTTGCGGCGGCTTTCGCCGTGTCGAAACTCGCGGGCTTGACCTGAGCCGGCGCGGGCCGCCAGGAAAAGTTCCTAGGCCGTTAGCCTCGGCCTTATGCGGGCTGTAGCTGTGCTGTCCATGCACACCTCGCCGTTCGCCCAAGCGGGGTCGGCGGACGCCGGTGGGATGA
>DAHVWT010000065.1 GCA_027327915.1 Elusimicrobiota bacterium | reverse complement strand
CGCTTCCAAGCTCCAGTATTTTTCGTTTCCCTTCCCGCTCGAATCGTTCGGCTGCCTTAAGGGCGGGGCCGCTTTGCTCCGAGCCGAACATGTCCGGCCTTTGCGAAAAGGTCGTTTCCCAGTGCGCCTGCTGCGCGTCCAGACTGTTCCCTTCCGATGCGCTCGTCTTCTTCATAGCATCTCTACTCAAGGATGTCTCGCTTCATGCGTTCAAACTCGTCTTTGGTGATCTCGCCTTTAGCATAGCGCCGCTTGAGAATGTCGAGCGCGCTGTCCGGCTTCTGTTCGGCAGCCCTCTCATCGCGGCCCCACCCTCGGCAGGGAGGGCGGAATCCGCCCCGACCGAAGGACAGGTACATCATCATCAGCATCACGCCGAGCCCGATCAGCGGATAGATCCACATCCACGGTCCACATGGCCACATCATTTCACGCCTCCCCGGTTCTCACCGCCGAACCGCGCTTGATCGCTTGCGGTCCCGCTTAACGACGCTTGCGGCCGCGATCCGTCGCGCATCCAGCCAATTCCTCAAGTCATGCAGGATGCGCAACAGCTTGGAATCGATCAGGCAGTAGTAGATGAAAGGCCCGCGGCGCTCGGCGCGGACGAATCCCGCCTCGCGCAGCACGCGCAGATGAAAGGAGACGTTGGTCTGTCCCAATCCCGTCGCCTTGATGATGTCCGTCACCGGGCGGCATTCGAGCCCCAATCCGCACAAGATGCGCATCCGGGCTGGTTCTCCAAGCGCCTCAAGGGCGGGGGCGATCCTCTCTTGGTCGCGGTCAGTGAATTTCATAATTATATGCGCCTTGGCTTATATAAATTACAATTTATATTGTAGCGGGATATAAAACGGTTGTCAAGCCCGCGATAGATGGATTGGGCCAAAAGAGCTTGATGCGTCGGCGCTTAAGAAGGTAGTCCTGTTCTTCCGACGGGCGGCATCCCCGCCCGAATCCAAGGTAACGGAGGGACATCATGTCCAAGTCGAAGAAGGCAGCAAAGAAGACCGCCGCAGCGACGTCCGCGGCCAAGCCGAAGACCGTCGTTGAGAACCAGGACCCGGCTCCCAAGCCGATCCTGCGTGCCATCCGGGTGACGGCCGAGGTGCTGGAGGCGGCCAAGGCATACAAGAAGGCGACGGGCAAGTCGTTCTATGCCCTGGGCCTCGAGTCCATCTCGGAACGCCTGGAGCGGGAAGGCTACCTGAAGGCCGCCGAAGCCCGGGTCGGCGCGTAGGTGGCCCGGAGCAAAAACCTGGTCCTGGCCGAGTTCGTGGTCACGGTGCGCGAGAACGGCGTCGAGTGGGACGGGCTCGACGCCGTTCTGTGGCGTCTGATTCACGCCAAGCCCCGGGGAGGGTTTCTTCCGCAGGTCCGGGCGGCTCGCGCCCGCCGCGTCCAGCGCGGCCGATCGTGAGCTCAGTGCCTGGCATTAAGTTTTTAAGTTTTCTGACGGCTAGGAACCCGTCGGGACGACGCCCTTCTTTTCAGCCATGAGGACCACGGTGCGCACCGGGGCGCGGGGACGGTGGCGGACGCCCTTGGGAACGACGAAGCCCTGCCGCGGTCCGAGCTCGATCGTCCGGTCCTCGAGGTCGATGAGCCATTTTCCCTCGATCACGTAGAAGAACTCATCCGTATCGCCGTGCTCGTGCCAGTGATACTCCCCCTGGCATACCCCCACCCGGATCCAGGTGTCGTTGACCTCGCAAAGCGTCTGGTTGAACCACTGATGCGGGCAGGAACGGGAGACATTCCCCTCGTCAATGAGCTCCAGTGGCCCATAGCGGGGGTCCATCTGGTTGACGTAGGGATGCACGGGATCGAGTCAGAACTCCGGGGGTAGTCTATCATTTCATGGCGGCGCCCCCGTCCGATCGAAAAGCTGGCGCGGCTCCGGGGAATTAAGTATGGTGTCCCTGGGATCATGAGCCGGGCGTTTATCAAGGAGGACGCGGGCGATTCGGACGAATGGCCCGAGCGCCATCAAAGCGCCTCTCCCAACTACGTGACGCGCGCGGGGCTTGAGGCGCTGCGGCGCCGGGCAGAGGAACTGAAGGCCCGCCTGGAAGGAGCGCCTCCGGACAGCGCCGCCGCTCGCGAGGCCCGGCGCGACCTGCGCTATTTCACGGGGCGGATCGCCAGCGCCATTTTAGTCGAGCATCCTCCGGGTCCCGCGGCGGAGGCGCGCTTCGGAGCGATCGTGGAGCTCGGCCGCGACGACGGGAGCGTTTTTTGCGTCGCGATCGTCGGCCAAGACGAAGCCGAGGGCGCCCCGGGGAAGATCGCCTGGGACTCGCCTCTCGCGCTGGCCCTCATGGGCGCCAAGGAGGGTGACCGCGTCGAGACGCCGGAGGGCGCCGTTTCCGTCCTGAAGCTCAGCCGCTAAACGTTCTCATAGGGCCGCGCGCGGTCATCGGGGCGCTTGATGCCGCGGCTCTCGAGAAAAGCCAGCATCACCGCGTCCTCGACCTCGGCCCACTTCTCCTCGGAGGCGTCCGCGCCCACCTCGAGCGCCCCGCCCGCGATCATCTCATGGCCCCCCGCCCGGTTTTGGCCCCCCAAAAGGCGGCGCAAGAGCCTGCCCGCGCCGCCCTCGGGATCGGTCGTCCTCAGGGAGACGTGGAGCTTGCCGCGGCAGCGCCCCGTGACGATCGACCAGCGCATGCTCTCGTGGGTCAGGAGGAAATCCGCGACCTGCGCCACGCGGTCGGGGGACTTGAGCGGGCCCAAGTTCGTCCCGATGACGTTTCTCGCCGTGAAGCACCGGCGGATCGCCCGTGCGATCGTCGCGAAGAAGTCGGAGGAATGGCGCGGGTAGGCGATGTTCCAGAGCGTCTTCACGCTCGCCTTCGGCCAGAAGGCCTGGTAGACGGCGAGATCCCGTCCCGTCGCCTCCCGCCCGAGGTTCTGGGTCTCGGAGCCTATCCCATAGACGATCGCGGTCGAAAGCCTGGGAGGCACGCGCACGCCGGAGGCGAGAAAGGCCTCCGCGATCAGGGTCGTCGTCGCTCCCGCCGTCTTGTCGATCCAGGCGAAGCGCGCCCGGGTCGCGGCGTTGAGCGGGTGGTGGTCGATGATGATGTCGGGCTTGCGGCGCGGAGGGAAGCGGTTGTTGCGGAAGGCGGGCTGGGTGTCGACCAAGGCCGCGTGATCGAAGGAGGCGATCTCCCGGGGCCCGAGCCTCTCGGCGGGAATCCCGAGCCTCTCCGCCATCATCCTGTTCTCGGCGCGGCCGATCGCCCCGCCGTAGCCGATCCGGGCCTTGATGCCGCCCAGGGAGCGCGCCAGATGCGCGAGCCCCCAGGCGGAAGCGAGGGCGTCCGGGTCCGGGTGGTCGTGGGTGAGGATGAGAAGCGGCGAGAGCCTCCGGCCCTCGGCCGCGAGAAAATCGAGAAGGGCCTTCGCGCGGCGGGAACCCGCCATCTACAGCCCCACGAGAAGGATCCAGGCGATGATCGCGATGGCGAGGGCGGCCAGCTTCTCCTTGATGTTGCGGCGCAGGAAATGCCGGAGCTTGCCCCCGGTGGTCTGCGGCGCGTTCGCGGCGTAGAAGGCGCCGAGCTTCTCTTGGAGCGCGCCGATGTCCTCCAGATAGACGAGCTCTCCTGCCTGGGCCGCGGACACCGTTCCCTTCTCCTCGCTCACGACGATCGCGAGGGCGTCCGTCCTCTCGGAAAGCCCGAGGGCCGCGGCGTGGCGCGTGCCGAAACCCTCCACCTTGGAGGATTCCTTGGAAAGGGGAAGATGGCAGCCGAAGCGGCTGATGCGCCCGTCCTCGACGACTACCGCGCCGTCGTGGCCGAGGGAATGCCAGTCGAAGATGCTCTCGAGAAGAGCCTCGGAGATCATCCCGCCCAAGTCCCATCCGGCCTCCAGATGCCGGTCCAGCGGGTCTTTCCCGCGCAGGACGATCAGCGCCCCCGTCTTTTCCCGCGCGAACTTCCCCGCCGTGCGCACGAGCACCTCGATTTCCTTGGGACCGGGCACGGCGACCGGGCCGCGGCCGAATCCACGGAGCCGGAGCGCCAGGCGCTCGAAGGCCTGCCGGAGCTCTTCTTGGAAGATGACGACGATCGCGATGATGAAGACGTCGAAGAATCCGCGGAAGATGTCCGTCGTCATGCGCATGTCGACGATCCGCGCCGCGAGGTAGATCGCCGAAAGGGCCAAAAATCCCATGGCGACGAAGGCGGCCTTCGTCTGCTTGAACCACACGAGCAGCGCGTAGACGACGGTCGCGACAAAGCCGATATCGAGGACGTCGGCGAAACCGGGGGTTTTCAGGGCGTTCTCCTAGTCGATGACCGGGGCCGCCTGCCCGTGGTAGCCGCGGTTGAAGCCCTTGAGGAGGCCCCGAAGCCCCGAGCCGAGCAGAATAGAAAGCGCCCGCCCCCCGCGCATGAGGCGCCTTGCGTCATGAGCGGAGCGGACCGAGCGCAGGTTCGCCCACCACACGCCGGGAGTCAAATAATAGTCGCGGAAGGCCCGCCGGTACCAATACTTCATGCGTTCCTTTCCGATCTTCGGGTTGACGTAGACGGGATTGTCGAAGTCGATCGAGAGGTAGTCGCTCCAGCGGGCGTCGGGTCGGATAAGGCCTCCGTCCTTGCGGCACTCCTCGTAAAGGGCCGAGCCGGGGAAGGGCACGGGTAGATAGAATAGCGCCATCTGGCTCTTAAGGCTCCGGGCGTAGCGGATGGTGTTTTCCACCATCTTTTCGTCCTCCCCGGGGAGGCAGATGATGTAGTTGCACAGCATCTTAATGCCGGCCTCGTGGGTCCATAGGGCGCCGCGGGTTTGCTGCTCGACCGTGCACTGCTTGTGGATGATCTTGAGGGACTCCGGGTTGCCCGACTCGATGCCGTAAAAGATCGTGCGGCAGCCGGCCTCGCGCATCATGGCCAGGAGCTCGGGGTCGACCCGGTCGGTGCGCGTGTTGCAGGTCCAGAGAAGGTCCAGCTTCTCCTTGATCATGAGGCCTAGGAGCTCGACGGTGTACTTGCGGTTCATCGTGAAGGTCGAATCCTGGAAATAGATCCCGCGCGCGCCCTTTTTCTCCTTGAGAATCTTGAGCTCCTCCACGACGCGCGCGGGGCTGTAGACTCTTTGCTTCTTGCCGAGGATATTCGAGGCTTCGCAGTAGCTGCAGGGGTAGGGGCAGCCGCGCTGGGTGATGAGAGGGTAGTTCGGAAGCACGCTGTACTGGGTCACGTGCGGGACGTAGGCCGCAAGCTCCAAATCGGAGTAGAACCCCGAGGGGAGGGTGTCCAAATCGCCGATCAAGGGGCGGTCCTGGTTGACGACGACCTCGCCTCCCCGCCGCCAGACGAGCCCCCGGATGGCGGCGAAGTCCGGGGTCGCGTCCCGAGCCAGGACGCGGATCAATTCCTCGAAGGTGTACTCCCCCTCATGGCGCACGATGAAGTCGCACTCCGGGCATTGCTCCATCGTGAGCTTGGGAGTCGAGCTCGCGTGGATGTTGCCGAAGACGATCTTGCAGTCCGGCAGGACCTCGCGGCAGAGCTTCGCCGTCCAGAAGCAATAATCCGCCGTCGGCGTGAAGACCGGGATCCCGACGATCTCATAGCGTCCGCGCCGCAGATACTCCCTCAGAGAGGTCTCGGTGAATTGCCCGAACTGGGTGTCCTGGAAGCTCACGTCGAAGCCCTTCCAGCGCAGCCACGAATACATCGAGATAAGGCCGATCGGCGGCAGAAAACCCTGCTCCGTCTTGAGGCTGCCCCACTTCGCCTCCGCCGGATAGAAGGGTTCGAGGAGCAGAATGCGGGTCTTGGGCGGCGGCTCGGAGGGGAGATAAGGCTCGCGGCCGATCAAGGTCGGCTTGACGCTGATCGTTTCGAGTTCGTCGTGTCGGACGGCGGCGGGCATTTTAAGGGGCTGCGTCGAGGAGAGCGGTCTCGGGGAGTGTAACAGACGCCCTAAGTCGTGTCAAGAAACGCCGGCGGCCGGCGCGGCGGCCGACCGGGCGCGCGGGATCTTCGGAACGTCGTCCATGAGCTCCGGCATCGTCCAGATCATGTCCTCGCGGGTGTAGCTTGAGAGCTCGACCTTGTTGGCGTCCATGTGGATCGCGTCCACGGGGCAGGCCTCCACGCAGTAGCCGCAGAAGATGCACAGCCCGATATCGATGTCGAAGGACTTGGCCCGCTTCTCGATGCGGGGATCCGGACTCTCCTCGGGCGTGATATGGATGCACTTGGGGGGGCAGATCGTCTCGCAGAGGAGGCAGGACGTGCAGCGGGGGCTGCCGTCCTCGCGCTTCAAGAGCCTGTGGCGGGTGCGGGCGCGCCTGCCCAGCACCGCGGGGTCCTCGGGATATTGGATGGTGACGGCGCCGGGCTCCACCCGAAATCCCAGGGCGCGCAGGACGTGCCGCGCGAGATTCACGAAGAAATGCCGGAACGTCACCACGAGGCCGACGCAGACTTCCCATAGAAAGATCTGCTCCATGAAGGACCGGGCGGGGCGAGGGACTTCGCGGACGGTCATCGCCACAGGTAGATCCCCCAGACGGTGACGAGGAAATTGGCGAGCGCCAGCGGCAGGATGTTCTTCCAACCGAGGCTCAAGAGCTGATCGAATCGAAATCGCGGCAGCGTCCAGCGGACCTGCATGAGGACGAAGAGAACGACCATCAATTTCGTGATGAAGCTCACGAGCATGAGCGCCGCCCCCAAAAGCCCGTCGAGCGCCACCCCCGGGATCTGCCATCCGCCCAGGAAGATCGCCACCGCCAAGCCCGAGACGACGATCGTCTCGATGAAATCCGTCATGAGGAACATCCCGAACTTCATGCCGGAATATTCGACGTGGTAGCCCACGATCTCGGCCTCGCCCTCGGGAAGATCGAAGGGCGTCCGCTTCGAGAGCGCGGTGCCGGCCACCAAAAACAGGATGAAGGCGAGAGGCTGGGTGAAGCATCCCCAGTTGGGGATCATCCCCCACAAAAATCCCGCCTGTTTCTCGACCATCGTCTCGAGGTTGAGCGTCCCGTAAAGGAAGGCCGGAGCCGCGAGGATGGCGCCCATGCAGATTTCATAGGAGATCATCTGCGCCGCGCCCCGCAGCCCCCCCAAAAGGGCGTAATTCGAGTTGGAGGCCCAGCCCGCCATCATGACGCCGTGGAGGCCCATGCCGAGCATCGCGAGCACGAAAAGAAGGCCGGCCGGGCTCTCGATCGGAACGAGGCTCCAGGTCCCGCCGGCGACGTGAACGACGCCGCCGTAGGGAATGGCGGCCAGGCCCAGGAAGGCGAAGCCGAGCGAGAAGCACGGCGCCATCGTATGGAAGAGGCGGTTGACCCCGGTCGGAACGAAATCCTCCTTCGTCAGCATCTTGACGGCGTCCGCGATGGGATGGAAAAGGCCCAGGATCCTGAAGCCCAGGATGTCGGCGCGGTTGGCGCCGATGCGGTCCTGAAGGACGGCGCTCTGCTTTCTCTCGACCCAACCCAGGAGGCCCGCGATGTTCAAGCCGACCGCGAAAAGCGCGAAGGCGACCTTGATCAAGGTCCAGAGGACGGACGTGAAAAGCGGGCTCACGCCAGCGCTCCCGCCCTCTCGCGGCGCCCGGAAGTCCCTTCGCCTTCCATGAAGCGCGCGCGCAAATCATCGAAGATTTGCCAGTCCGGACGAGCCAGGCCCAGCGGCTCGAGGGCCTTGCGGTAGCGCTGCACCTTCCCCTCGAAGTTGGTGAAGTGCCCCTCTTCCTCGACATAGGCCGTGGCCGGAAGCCGGTAATGGACCCAGTCCCCGGCCTCTCCTTTAAAAGGACTCTGAAAAGCCAGGAAATCGAGCTTGCCCAGCAGGGCTTTCGCGCGGGACGGCCCCCAGGCCCTGGCCGGGTCGCGCTCGACGACGTAAAGCCCCCAGGTTTTCCCCGATTCGATGGATTGGGCGAGCTCGTCCCAGGAGAGGCTCTTGATCCCTCGGCCGAAGCCCAACTCGAGGCCGCCGCGGAGGTTCGGCACCTTCTCCTTGCGGCGCAGCAGCTCGTCCTCGACGCCGATCTGGTCGGGCTCGGGGCCGAAAAGGAATCGCTTCAACTTGAGCGTCTTGACGAAAAACTCGTTAAAGGACGCCCAGTCCTCGTTGGAAAGCATGCCCGAGGCGACGACCACCAATCCTTCCGCCCCCTTGGCCGACGATCCTTCCTTGATCTTGCGCGAGATCTCGTCGAGCGCGGCGCCCCAGGGCAGGTCTTCGGCTTTGGGCCCAAGACGCATCACCCGGCCCAGGCGATGCTCATCGAGATTCTTATATCCGTAGCGGCCCTCGTCGCAGATCCAGAAGCCGTTCACTTCCGGGTTCTCGCGGGGCTTGAGCCGCGCCACCCGGCGGCCCTCGTTGTGCCAGGGACGCTTCGTGTTCGTGTGGACGTAAATCGAGCAGCCCCGCGCGCAGCCGGGGCAGACGGACTCCGTCTCGTCGAGGTACCAGACCCGCACCTTGAAGCGGAAATCCCTGTCGGTGAGCGCGCCGACGGGGCAGATGTCGACGACATTGCCCGAATAGGCGTTGTCGAGGGTTCGGCCGGGCGCGAGCTCCACCCTCTCCTGGTGCCCGCGTCCGAAGATGCCCAGCTCGTGGGTCTTCGTGACCTCGGCCGTGAAGCGCGTGCAGCGGGTGCAGAGGATGCAGCGCTCCTGGTCGAGCATCACGTAAGGGCCGACGGGGATGCGCTTGCCCTTGTGGATCTTGTCCTCGCGCACCTCGCTCTCATAGAGCCCGTAGCGCATGTAGTAGTCCTGGAGCTTGCACTCCCCCGACTGGTCGCAGACGGGGCAGTCGAGCGGGTGGTTTTCAAGATGGAATTCCAGCGAGGAGGCCTGGTAGCGACGGGCGTTCGGCGAGGACGTCAGGACCTTCATGCCCTCGGCCGCGACCGCCCGGCAGGAGACCTGGATGGGCTTGGGGGCCCCTTCCACCTCGACCGCGCAGATGCGGCAGTTGCCGGGATTGGGAGTGGGAAGGCCGCGGTGATAGCAGTAGTGGGGAATCTTGATGCCGATCATTCGCGCCGCTTCGATGACGAGAGTTCCCTCGGGAACCGAGACGGGCTTCCCGTCGATCGTCAACGAGATCATCTTCTTCTCGCTCATGCCGCGGCCCCCGCCGGCTGCTTGCCGGCCCCCGAGCTCCGCTCCCTGACTCCTGATTGAAAGTCCTCCGGGAACTTCTTCATCATCGCGCGCGTGACCGAGCCGACGGTGTCCCCCAGGGCGCAGATCACCTTGCCCGTAATATTCTCTCCCGTGCGGTTCAAATTGGAGATATCCTCCGCGTACCCCTCGCCCGCGAGCAGCCTCTCGAGGATGCGCACGGTCCATTCGCTTCCCTCGCGGCAGGGCGTGCACTGCCCGCAGGATTCGTGAGCGAGGAAGCGCTCGATATTGCGCGCGACCAAGGCCATGTTCACGGTCTCATCGAGCACCATGATCCCGCCCGCGCCTAAAAAGGAGCCCACCCCGCGCAGGCTGTCGAAATCCATCGCGACGTCGACCTCGGCGGCGGTCAGGACCGGCGTCGAGGCGCCTCCCGGGATCACGGCCTTGAGCTTGCGCCCGCCCTTCACGCCGCCCGCGGCCTCGATCATGCGGCGAAGCGGCGTCCCCATCGGAAATTCATAGGCCCCGGGACGCTCCACGTGGCCGCTGATCGAATAGACCGCGGTCCCGCCGCATTTCGCCGTTCCCATCTTGGCGAAGGCCTCGCCGCCGATCCGCAGAAGCGGCGGCAGCATCATGAGGGTCTCGACGTTGTTGACGACCGTGGGCTTGTTCATGAGCCCGTGCGTGGTCGGAAACGGCGGAGGCTGGCGCGGCCAGGCTTTTTTGCCTTCCATGGTCTCGAGCAGCGCGGTATCCAGGCCCGAGATATAGGCGCCGGCGCCCCGGGTGAGCTTGATCGTGCAGGAAAATCCCGATCCCAGGATGTTTTTCCCCACGAGCCCCGCCTTCTCCGCCTCGGCCAGGGCTTTCTGCAAAAGATGGTGCTGCCTTTTATATTCGCCGCGGATGAAGATGAAGGATTCCTCCGAGCCGATCGCCAGGGAAGCGATGAGGAGCCCCTCGATGAGAGCGTGAGGGCTGTTCTCGATCAAGACCCGGTCCTTGAAGCATCCGGGCTCCGACTCAT
>DAHVWT010000064.1 GCA_027327915.1 Elusimicrobiota bacterium | reverse complement strand
AGAGAGGGCGCTCTTGAGAGTCGACTCGCCGAGCTTCTTGTTGCCCGAGAACGCGACCTGGCTGATGGTGGGGTTCTCCGTGACGACGAAGTCCAGGTTCACCCGGTACTGGGTCCCCGCGACGCCGACGTCCTCATTGGGGACCGCTTCGCTCGTCAGCGACAGTTGCGTCGTGACGTTCTCGAAGTAGCCCATGCCCTTGACGTTCGCGACGTCGTGGACGAGATCGTCCTGGCTGTAAAGAATGCCCGACTCCGCCTTGACGACCGCCAGGATCTTGTCGGAGCTGATGTGAGCGTTGCCCGAGACAGTCACGTTTTTAAGCACCCACGGAGGCGACAACTGGGTTTGGCCCTGGACGAGCGGGCCGGGAGTCGCGGGCCGGGGGCCGGGCGGCGACGGCGGCGCCTCGACGGGGGACGCGGGGGTCGCCCTCTCCTCGGCGGATGGGTTCTCGGGGGTGGCCATCTCGGGCCGCTCGAATTGGCTTGGCGAGTAGAACTCGGAGCTGGTCGATGCGAAGACCTCGCCCCCCTCCTGGGCCGCGGCCGGACCGACGGGAAAGACGGCGACGAGGAGAACCTTCATGAGAAGGCCGAACACCGAGAACTAGCGAGCCCCCAGGAGCCCGGGTAGCATATGTCGGGATTATATCAACTTGCGGCCCATTATCTTGTTAAGATAGGGCCGCTGTTGGAGAGGTGGCCGAGCGGTTGAAGGCGGCGGTCTTGAAAACCGCTAGGCTCCGCAAGGGGCCTCGTGGGTTCGAATCCCACCCTCTCCGGGCGCCTTGCCAGCGCGAAGCTTGGCGACGGCGCGCCAGAGAATGAAGCCCGTCAGCGCCAATATCGCGACGATCAGGGCATCGTTGACCCCGGCGACGCAATTCGACGTCCCCGCGGGCCAATAGCCGCCGCCAAGCATCGCGGCGGCCGCCGCTCCGGTCGTGGCCGTCACAAAAGACAACGGCAGGATGGTCACCCAAAGGTAGCTCCCGCGGCCTTGGCGCCTCAAAAACGCGCTCCCCACGGCGAGCGCGATCACCGCCAGCGATTGGTTCGCGATCCCGAACATGGGCCAGATGCTCCCGATCGAGCCGTTCCAAATAAGCCCCGCCCAGGCGAAGACGACCGCGGCGCTCGCCGCCGCCGAGGCCGGAAGGCTCGCGAGATTCCCAAACGGCTTCCAGGCTTTTCCCCCCAACTCCTGAAGCACGAAGCGCGTGATGCGCGTTCCCGTGTCGATCGTCGTCAGGATGAAAAGCGCCTCGAAGAGGATCGCGAAGTGATAGAGATAGGGCATCAGCGGCTTGAGCCCCGGCAGCCCCGAGAGGATCTGGGAAAACCCCACGGCGAGAAGCACCGAGCCCCCCGAGCGCCCGAGCAGGCTTTTCTCCCCCGCGGCGGCCGTCAACGACGCGAGATGGACGGGCGTCGCCCCCCCCTGCGCCGCGAAGGCCGCGTGCGCGGCGGGGGAGAGGTTGATCGCGTAATAGTCGCCCGGCTCCAGGGAAGCCGCCGCCACGAGGGAGACGATCCCGACCAGGCTTTCAAGCAGCATGCCGCCGTAGCCGATGGGCCTTGCGTGCGGCTCGCAGGAGAGCATCTTGGGCGTCGTCCCCGACGAGACGAGCGCGTGGAAGCCCGAGATCGCCCCGCACATGATCGTGATGAAGAGAAAGGGAAAGACCGGCCCCGGGATCACGGGGCCGCCGCGAAGATAGGCGCTCAGGGCCGGGAATTGAAGCTCCGGGTTGACGATCAGCGCCGCCATGACGAGGAGGCCCAGGACGCCCAGCTTCATAAAGGAACTTAAGTAGCCGCGCGGGACTAAAAGCCAGCCGACGGGGAGCACCGAGGCGAAAAAGCCGTAGATTCCCATCGCGACGACGACCCCGTGCGGCGTGAAAATAAAAAATCGCGACAAGGCGGGATTGGCCGCGACCCAGCGCCCGGCGACGAGGCTCAAAAGCATCGCCGTGACGCCAAGCGCCGTTGCCACGCGAACGCCCTCGGGCCCCCTCTTCTCGAGGCAGAGGCCCATGAGAAGCGCGATCGGGATCGTCATCCCGATCGTGAACGCGCCCCAGGCGCTATCGGCCAAGGCGTTAACAACGACGAAGCCGAGCCCCGCCAGCGCCGCGACGACGATGAAAAGGATCGCGGCCGCCGTCGCCAAGCCCGACGCGGGCCCCAGCTCCTCGCGCGCGATCTCCGCCAGGGATTTTCCTCCCGAGCGCACCGAGGCCGCCAAGATCACGAAGTCCTGGACCGCTCCGCCCAAGACCGCCCCCGGGACGAGCCACAAAAGCCCCGGAAGCCATCCGTATTGGGCCGCCAGCACCGGGCCGATCAAGGGTCCCGCACCTGCGATCGCGGCGAAATGATGGCCGAAGAGGACGCCCGAATGCTCGGGCTTGTAGTTTTTGCCGTCGTTTTTGGCGCGGGCCGGCGTCTCCCGCCCGAAATCGAGATTGAGGACGCGACGGGCGATGAAGCCGCCGTAGAAACGGTAGCCCAGGACGAGGGTTCCGAGCGCGACGATCATCACCGGCAGTGCGTGCATGGAAATCCGGTGACACCATACCAATTTAAGGCCTTATGACATTACCCAGGTTGTCGATGGTCAGGCTATCCGTCGATCGACGGAGCGCAAACGTCCGACCCATGGCCTCAAGATGGCGGCCTGCCATGACGCGAGCGACTTGGACATAAAATTTAAAAATTGGTGACACCATACTGATTTCCCACATCCCGCGGGATGAAATCCGTATGGTGTCACCGGATTTCATTTCGCCGGATGTGGGAACTTTTTATCGGCTCAACCGTTATAAAGACATGGGACGCCTGCCGAGAGTCGTCATTCCCGGGATACCCCATCACGTCACGCAGAGGGGCAATCGACGCCAGACGACCTTCTTTGGCCCCGAGGACTGCGACCTTTATCTGCGCATTCTCTCCCAAGTTTGCCGCCTCAAAGACGTAGCGATATGGAGCTATTGCCTCATGCCCAATCACGTCCATCTCATCGCGACGCCCAAGCGGGAGGACAGTCTCAGACGCGCCATCGGCGATGCGCACCGCCGCTACACTCTGGCGATCAACAACCGCCACGCGTGGCGGGGCCACCTTTGGCAGGGACGATTCGCCTCCTTCCCCATGGATGAGCGCCACCTTCTCGCCGCCGCCCGCTATATCGAGATGAACCCGGTGAAGGCTGGCCTCGCCCGACATCCGGAAGATTATCTATGGAGCAGCGCTCGGGCGCATCTAAGTGGCCGCGACGACGCCCTCGTGAAAGTTGCCCCGCTTCTCAATCTCGTCGGCGACTGGCAGAAGTTCCTAGAGGAGGCAGAGATTTCCGAGTCGATGACGCAGGCAATCGAGAAGCACGAACGCACCGGCCGGCCGCTGGGAAATGACAACTTTCTCGACAAGATGGAGCGGCTCCTGGGCCGCCCCGTGCGCCCTCGCAGGCCTGGCCGTCCCTTTAAGATAAAACTGGTGACACCATACGGATTTCCATGACATCGGGACGATGGTAATCAGTATGGTGTCACCAGTTTTTCACCAGTTTTTACCAGTTTTGCGTCTCAGGGTTTTTCGCTGTCTTTCTGAGGCGTTGTAGTATAATCTAAAGATGTTGCCCGCATGAAATCTTGAAGGCGCCCGCGCCTCGTGAGGTTTCAACAAACAGGCAGGGAACAAAAAGACGCCCGGAAACGTCTATAAGATAGGAGTCCCCCGACGATGAGAAACAAGAAATCACCCCAATTCCTCACTCCTGCCATCCGACAGGCAGGCAGGACCGTCCTTTCGGCCTTCGTCCTCACATTCCTCGCACTGCCAAGCCAAGCCGTCACGGACGACTCCTGGAACCGCGGCTCGGCGGAAGCCGGCGCGCTTGTCGAGTCTCTTAAGTCTTCGGCGAAAGTCCTCGCCAAGGCCGCGGCGTCGGGCACGGCCCGATCGGCCGACGCCGACGACCGCAGCTGGGTCGTCGTCCAGGCCCCCTCGGCGCGGGACCGCTCCCGCCTGGCCTCCGCCGGCGTCGCGATCGAGTCGGTCGAGGGCGCCCGCGTTCTTGGCGTCGCCTCCCCCAACGCGGTGATGCGGCTCCAATCCCTCGGCTTCCCTTTCAAGGCCTACCCGTTGAAGGCAAGCGGCGCCCCCCCTTCCGACCGACCGAGCGTTCTCGACTTTCCCCAGGAGGACAAGGCCTATCACGACTACGCCCGGATGGCCGCGGACTTAAAGCAGCTCGCGGTCCCCGGCCTCTCCTCGGTCTTTTCGGTCGGCCAGAGCCTCGAGGGACGCGATATCTGGTGCCTGCGCATCAACACGGACGCCGAAGGCCAAGCCCCCTCTAAAAAGCCCGGCATCGTCTTCATGGGCGCGCACCACGCCCGCGAGCATCTTTCCGTCGAGACGCCGCTCCTGCTCGCGCGGTATTTGATCAAGAACAAGGACGACAAGGCCGTGGCGCCCCTCTTGAAATCCCGCGACATCTACATCATCCCCATGGTGAACCCCGACGGAGCGGAGTACGATATCGCGAGCGGCTCCTACCGCATGTGGCGCAAGAATCGACGCCGCAACCCCGGAGGGAGCTTCGGCGTCGATTTGAACCGCAACTACGGCTTTCACTGGGGGGAAGGCGGCGCCTCGGACGATCCCACGGACGAGACTTTCAAAGGCCCGAGCGCCTTCTCCGAACCCGAGACCCGCGTCGTCAAGAGCTTCGTCGACGCGCGGCCCAATCTCAAGATCCTGCTCTCCTACCACACCTTCAGCGAGCTCATCCTCTACCCCTGGGGCTACACGGACGACGCGATCCCGGACACGAAGGCCGTCGCGGCCTACAAGGCCATGGCGCGGAAGATGGCTCAATGGAACGGCTACACCCCCGAGCAGGCCAGCGCGCTCTACATCGCCGCCGGGGACACCTGCGACTGGGCCTGGGGCGCGCACAAGGTGTTCGCCTTCACCTTCGAGCTCACCCCCAAGTCCGAGTGGCAGGGAGGCTTCTACCCCGGCGCGGGCGCGATCACGGTCACATTCCAGAAAAACCTCCCGCCGGCGCTCTATCTCATCGGCCTGGCCGACGATCCTTATCGCGCGGCCGACGGCTCGCGGCATCCCCGCAAGAACGGAGGGAGGGCGGCGCTAGCGGCCCTGTAACCATTGATGCGCGCCGTCGGGGCCGCCGTCCTTTTTCTGATGCTGGGCGGCCCTGTCCGGGGGGCAAGTCTTGACTGGGGGCTTGCCTGGGATATCCCCTTTCATCTCCCCAGTCAAGACCTGACCCCCCTCCGATTGCGCCGCGCGCCCCTTGGGGAAAAGAGGTTGGCGGAAATCAAGGACAAGCTCAAGAACGTGGCCAGCCTCCCTCTGGCGGCCGGCGATTGGACGATGGGGCTTGAACTTGGAACGGGGCCCGTCGTCTCCTTGCGGCTTCGATCAAAGGAAGGCAGGGAAGTTCACGTCCCTCTTGCGAGCTACGATCCGCACGGCGCGCCGAAAGGGCTCTTAAGGCTCTGGCACGGCCTGCGTCTGCGCCTGCCCGGACGCCCAACGGAGGACGGAGCGCTTTACCGGTTCAAGCTGGCCTTAACCCCTTTTTCAGAGAACGGCCGCGTGGCGCTTCAGGCCTTGCCCTTGGAAGATGCCGACAAGGACGCGGCGCTGCTTCCCCTCAGGCCGATACGCGACGCGATCCTGGGCCGGGCCTTCGCCTTCTCCTCTTCCAAGGCCCGCTACTGGGCCTTCTACGAGACGCCCGTTCCAGACGGCGGCATGCGGCCTCGCGACTCAAAGAGCCTGATTCCGGCGCTCATCATCCTGCGCCGGGGCGCCGACGGCCTGCGCTGGAGACTCCTGCGCCGCTTCGCGGCCGGCTCCCCTCCCCGGAGCGTCTCCTGGGGCGACGAGACCCTCACCTTCGAGACCCGCCCCGGCGGCGTCCTCTCCGTCTCCGCCGGCACATGATGGCGGCTTCCGGCCGACCGCGTCCCCGAGCGCGTCTGCCTGGGAATCCGGTGACACCATACCTATTTCGGGGTCTGAAGCTTGGAAATAGGTATGGTGTCACCGGATTTTTACTTTTTATGGTTACGGCGGCGTCCGCGGAAGGATTCGTGCCGTCCCGGCATCTCGACTTCAGCCGCGGCGCCGACGCTATCCGCTCCCATTGCGGGGAAGCGCTCTCCCGAGCGCGGCGCCGGCTCTCGACCCGGGCCGCTCTCTCCGCCCCGCAGAGAACCTTCCGCAACACCCCCTGGGCTCTCGACCTCGCCCTCTATGGGCTTCAAGACGACACTTCGTGGGACACTTTCGCCAAATATGTCTCCGTCTCCTCCGGCGTTCGCGCCGCCGCCAACGACTGCGAGGTCGCCGTTGGAAAGTTCCTCGTGGGAGCCTACACGCGCCCGGACCTCTACCGGGCGCTTCGGGAGTACGCCGAGCGTCGGCCGCGGCACGCCAACGCATTTCCCGACGGCGTTCACGGCGCTCGGCTCAAGGCCTCGACCGCGCCGCCGATCCCGCCCGAGGAAACCCGGCTTCTGGAAAAGGAGCTTCTCGACTTCAAGCGCAACGGCCTAGCCCTCTCCCCGGGCCCGCGCGCGGAGGTCGCGCGGCTCCTTGAGAGGCTCGTGGGCCTTGAAGCCGGCTTCGGACGGAATTTAAACGAGGCCCAGGGCGGCATCTGGGTAAGCTCGGAGGAGCTCGCGGGTCTCCCCTCCTCCTATGTCGCCAAGCTCAAGACGGAGGGCGGCCGGTCTTTCGTGACGCTCGACTACCCCGACTATTTCCCCTTCATGTCGCAATCGAGGAGCGCCGAAGCCCGGCGCCGCCTCGAGTTTCTTTTCGACAACCGCGCCTGGGAAAAGAACCTCCCGATCCTTGAGGAGGCCCTGCGGCTGCGCCGGCGGGAGGCCGGGCTTCTCGGCTTTGGAAGCTACGCGGATTACGCCCTTCAAATCGCGATGGCTCGCAAGCCCTCGCGCGTGCTGGATTTTTTGAATCGGCTCGCCCGGAAGCTGCGAGGCCGGGGCCGGGAGGAAATCAAGGCTCTCCTGGCCTTGGAGGGCTCAAGCCATGATCTGACCGCCTGGAACTTCCGCTTCGACGACGATCTCCTGAGAAACTCCCGATACGGCTTCAATCAGGACGAGATCAAGCGTTACTTCCCCCTGGAGACGGTCCTCCCCGGGATGCTCCGGATCTTCGAGCGGCTGCTCGGCGTGCGCTTCCAGGAAATCCCGAACGCCGCCGTCTGGCACCCGGACGTCAGGCTTTTTGAAATCAAGGACTCCTCCGGGACGCAAAACCCGGTCATCGGCTACTTCTATCTCGATTTGTTCCCCCGCCCCGGCAAGTACAAGCACGGGGCCTCCTACGACGTGATCAAGGGCCGGCTCCTTCCCGACGGCGGCTACCAAAAGCCCGTCTCGGCCCTGGTCGTCAATTTCGCCAAGCCCGCGCCGGGCAATCCCTCCTACCTGCGCTTCGGCCGCCAGGAGGAGGTGGAGACGCTCTTTCACGAGTTCGGCCACATCATGCACCAGACGCTGACGACGGCCAAGTATGGGCGCTTCTCCGGCTCCTCCGTCGCGCGAGACTTCGTCGAGGCCCCCTCCCAGCTCTTCGAGAACTGGTCCTGGGAGCCGGAGGTGATCGCCAGGATCTCGGGCAAGGACGGCGACCGGCGCAAGCCTCTCCCGCCCGATCTCCAGCGCAAGCTCCTGGGGGCGAAAAACGCCGACATCGCCCTCCTCACGCTCCGCCAGGTCTTTTTCTCGGCGATCGACATGGACTACCACGCGGCAACCCCCCCGCAAGACCCGACCGCGGCCTGGGCCAGGGACATGAAGAGGATCATGCTCATCCCGATGGCCCCGGGGACGCATCCGGAGGCCTCCTTCGGGCATCTGATGGGCGGCTACGCCGCGGGTTACTACGGTTATCTCTGGTCGCGCGTCTACGCCCAGGACATGTTCGGGCTTTTCAAGAAGCGGGGCATCTTCGACGAGGCGCTCGGGCTCAAGCTCCGCCGCGACATCCTCGAGAAGGGATCGAGCGAGCCGGAGGAGGATCTTCTGGAGAAGTTCCTGGGTCGCGCGCCGAACGACCGCGCCTTCCTGGCCAGCCTCGGCGTCAACCCCTGAGAGCGCCGTCTTTAAAACCGCGGGCGTCGATGACCATGCATTCCCGCGAGAAAATCCCCAGCACGACCGTCGTCTGCTCATCCGCCTTGATGTCGAAGAGGCCCGCCAACTCCGGATGCCTCCGGCGCATCTTCGCCAAGGTCTTAAAGTAGTCCCCTTCTCCCATCGCCATCGATATTTTCGTCGCGTTATAGGCGATCGAGGTGGGTATCGCAAATCCATACTGGCACGTTTTTTCGCGGAAGCTCCCCAAGTCGACCGCCTTCTTGGGCAGATCCTTGCCTTGCAAGGGCAGGTAGGACAGCCCCCCCTTGGCTTGGTAGAAAACGACGAAGTAGCTGCCGGGCTGAATCAAGGTCGGCCGCGCCGCGTACCAGCCCTGGTTGGCTTGGCCGAACGGGCCCGCCTGGGCCAGGGCTTGCAGATCAAGAACAGCGACGGTCAGGGCGGCGACGGAAACCGACAGAAGGCCCCGGGCAACCGTCGACGACAACCGTATCCCGCTGGCCATGTTTGGCTCTCATCGGATGGAGGCCTTCCGTCACGCCTCCCTATTGCGTATTTCCCGCCTTTCCCGTGACGATCGTGCAGATCTCCGCGTAGATGCCGAATAAGTAGACCTTGCCCGAGGCGTCGCATTTGACGTCATAGAGCACTTCGTCCTTGGGCTGTCCCTTCATGGCATTCTGCACGGCCGCGCCATAGCCGCTGTCCCCCCAGCTGACGAGGAAGAAGATCGAGCGCTGGCAGGACTTGCCCCGCACGATGGGATCGGTGGGCTTCGCCCTGACGTCACCGGGAGCGGCCGAGCGGTAGGCGAAGGGGCCCGTGACGTTCGTGTAGAAGATGCCCGGCAACGCGCAACCCGAGAGAGCGAGCGCGCCGGCCATGATGGCGGCTGGAATCCTGCGTTGGACGGCATGTCTTGTCATGCTATTCACCTGTGACTCATCAACTAATCTCATGATTTCGGCCGCTGGGTCGACGGGGGAGTTTCGGTCATGCCTGCTGTCGCAACCGCCGCCCTCCTCATGCCGCGAGGGCGCCGACGAAGATCATCAGCTGAAGGGTAACAGGGGCGCCGTCGAAAGTCAATGAAAGCTGAAATTAGTATTGTCTCTCCATGCCCCGAGCAAAAGCGCAGGGCATGCCCCCCCTCCAAAGACGCAAAGCCGCGGCCTTGACCGCGCTGGGCGCGATCCTGGCCATCGCCGGCGGCATCGGCCTCGTCGCCGAGTCGCGCTCGGCCGGGAAAGGCGTCCCCCCGATGGGAGCGGACAATGTCGTCTTTCATGACGTGATGATGGGGGAGGCCTTGCTGCACGACGCCCCGCGGGCTTACGACCAAGACGACATGCCTCTCGACAGCGTGTCGGCGGCGATGATTTTCAGCCGTTTGGGAGCCGATTTCGCTTTGTGGGAGAAATTCGTGGCCGCCGCGACGGCCGCGGCTATCCTCGCCGTCGCGATGGCCAATTCGGCAAGCCCCTTCTTGGCCGGGGGGCTCTCCCTGGGAATCTTCGCTCTCGCCGTCCGCGCGCGGGATGATTTCCTGACCGCCCCCTATAACGACGCCGCCTTCGCCCTGTGCGTGCTGTTGGTCGCGGCCTTCACGGCGCTTGAAAGCGATCATCCCAGCCCCCTCCGGCGTGTCTTCGCGGCTCTTTCCCTCGGCGTATCTCTTCTCTTCCGCTCGGCGCTCGTCTTTTTCCCTCCGGTCTTCGCGGCCTACGAACGCGCCGCTTCGCCCCCGTCGAAAAGACCGTCGTGGGCGGCGGTGTTCGCGCTGGCCCTTCTTCCGTATCTCGTCCTCATCCCGTGGCTTCGCTACGGGATCGAGTTCCACCGCCGCTTTGTCCCGCTGGAAAACCACCAGGCGGATTCGAACGTGGTCACGGGGGCGCTGGGCCTGACGGGAACGGTCGAGGGGCCATGGCGGCGGCTCATGGACGCCCCTCCCGGCGCCTTGCCGGCGGGCGGAGTCTACGCGTGGGCGCTCCGCCAGGTCCTTCGGAGCCCCCCGCGCTTCGCGGCGGCCGTGGGTCGACGACTTGGCATTGTCGCGAACTATCACCCCTTCCTTCTTACGGCGGCCCTTCTGGGTCTCCTCCTGGGCTGGCGTCAGAAATCCGTCGGGGCCTTGAGCCTCCTCGCGGTCTACTTCGTCGGAATCCACTGCCTCATGTCCATCCAATCCGCCTACTTTGCCCCGCTCTGGCCCTTGCTGGGCCTCATCGCCGGGCTCGGCGCCGCCCTGCCACGCCCGCGCGCCATCCTCGTCGTTTCCGCGCATTGGGAAACCGCAACGCCGATGAGATC
>DAHVWT010000063.1 GCA_027327915.1 Elusimicrobiota bacterium | reverse complement strand
CCTGGACCGCGCCCCGGAGCGGCCGAGGGCGGCGGTCCCTCGAAGCGAATGTCCCGGCCCGCCTTCTCGATCGCCGCGCGGTAGGCCGGATGGAGCCCCTCGCGAGCGGGGGCCGAAGGGCCGGCGGCGCCCGGGGACGCGCCCCGCCGGGCCAACGCATCGCCCGACGGCCCGGAGGGCGCTCGGCCTTCGGCCTGGACCGCGTCGTTTTGACTCGCTGCGGGCGCCACCTTTTGAGCCTTGGGAGCGCCCGATCCTTTCTCCCGGAAATCGACGGCGATCTCGACGGCGTCCTTGTTCTTCCCGAGCTTCATGCCGCCCAGGCGGCCCAGCTCCCGGGAAAGCCTCGCCTCGTCGATGCGGCGCCAGGTCGCGGCGCCGACCGACACGGTCAGGCCCTCCCGGCCCGCGCCCTTCGCCGCCAGGAACATCTCATAGAGACTCTTGTGGTCGTCCTCGTCGTGAACCCACATCCCCAAAAACTCGGGCTCGACGGCGAAGTTGCGGAGCTTCGCCTGCAAGCTCTCCACATAGTCGCGCACGAGCTTGTCGTAGTCGAGCTTCATGGATGATTTCTCCCGTCTTTCCTTTAAAAGGGGCCCGTGAAGGCCTTGTTGGGGGTGTCCTGGGGCTTGTCGAGATCGGCCCGACGCGCCGCCCGGTGCCGGGGCTTTTTCCCCATCATCCCGAGCGCCGCGTCCGCGATGTGGGCCGCCGTGGGGTAGTAATGGTTGCTCAGGCCCCAGGTGCTGGGGATCGGGACGTCGGGCGGCGAGACGCGCGCGGGAGCGGCCTTGAGCGCGCCGAAGAGCTTCTCCGCCGCCAGGGCCACGATCTCCGCCCCGAAGCCGAAGGAGCGCCAGCCGTTGTCGACGGCGACGAGCCTTCCGGTCTTTTCCGCCGACGCGAGGACGGCGCCCGCGTCAAGGGGGCGCAGCGTCCTGAGATCCACGACCTCCGCGGAAACCCCGTCCTCCTCCAGCATTCGCGCCGCCTGCAAGGACTCCAGCGTCATGTAGCCCGCCGCGACCAGCGTGACGTCGGTCCCCGGCCGCGCGATCCGGGCCTTGCCGATGGGGACGGCGTAGGGCTCCTCCGGCACGGGCCCGAAGACTCCGTGGAGCCAGCGATGCTCGAGAAAGACGACGGGATTGTCGTCGCGGACGGCGGCGACGAGGAGGCCCTTGGCGTCGCCCGGGGTGGCGGGCATGAGGACTTTCAGCCCCGGGAAATGGGCGAAGACGGACTCCAAGCTCTGGGAATGCTGGGGGCCCTGGCCCCAGCCGCGGCCGATGATGAGCCGCACCACCATCGGGACGCGGGTCTTGCCGGCCGACATGTAATGCCACTTGGAGGCGTGGTTGATGATCTGGTCGAAGGCGAGCAGGAAAAAGTCGACCCGCTGATGGACCATGATCGGCCGCATCCCCGCGATCGCCGAGCCGACGGCGACCCCCGTCATGGCGTTTTCCGAGGTCGGCATGTCCATCACCCGCCGGGGGCCGTGCTTTTCCTGGAGCCCCAGGGTCGTCCCGAAGACGCCCTTGGGATCCGGCACGCCCAGGCCCATGAGATAGACGGAGGGGTCCTCCGCCAGGCACTGGTCCGTCGCCTCGAGGACCGCCTCGGCGAACTTAATTTCCCGCGCCATCGGCGTAAAGGTCGGTCATGAGCTCCGCGGGAGCCGGATAAGGGCTCGATTTCGCGAAGGCGAAGGCCTCCTCGATCTCGGCCGCGAGCGCCCGCTTGAGAGCGGCCGGCTCCTCGGCGGCGAGAAGCCCGTCTCTCTCCAAAATCGTTTGCTGCCGGAGAACCGGGCATTGGGCCCGCCAGGCGGCGAACTCCTCCTCGCTTCGGTAGCCCATATGGTTGTCGTAGGAGGGCCCGCAGTGCTCGAGCCAGCGGTAGGTCGAGAATTCGAGATACGACGGGCCTTTCCCCGCCCGGGCGCGCTCCGCCGCCTCGCGGGAAAGGCGGTAGACCGCCTCGACGTCGTTGCCGTCCGCCTCCCGGGCCTCCAAGCCGTGGGCCCGGGCGATCGCGGTCCGGTCGCGCCCGGCGGCCTGGCGCACGGAGAGCGGGGAGTAGACGGAGTAGAGATTATTCTCGCAGATAAAAAGCACCGGAAGGCCCTTGAGCGCCGCGAAATTGAGGCTCTCGGCGAAGACGCCCTCCTCGGTCGCCCCGTCGCCGAGGAAAACCGCCGTCACGCGGTCCTCGTTTTTCATCCAGGAGGCGAAGGCCGCGCCCACGGCGATCGGGATGCTCCCCCCGACGATCGGGACCGCGCCCAGCATGTTGGCCGCGGGGTCGACCAGGTGCATGGAGCCGCCCTTGCCCCCCGCGCAGCCCGTCCGCCGGCCGTACATCTCCGCGATCATGGCCTTGAGATCGCCACCCTTGGCGAGGTAGTGGGCGTGGGCGCGGTGGGCGCTCATGGCGTAGTCGCGCTGCTCCAAGGCCGAGCAGACCCCGACCGCGACCCCCTCCTGGCCGATGCTCAAATGGACCGGGCAGCGCATTTCCTGCTCGGGATAGCGGCGCGCGATCTCCTCCTCCACCATGCGGATGCGCAGCATGCCGCGCCAGAGGCTTTTTCGCAGGCCGGCGTCCAGCGCCGCATCGCGATGGTTCACGCCGGCGGAGCGCGCGGGCCCGGCGGGGCGGGCGGCGCCTGTCTTGGCCTTCACTAGCGCAGGCGGATCTTCTGCATCGTCTTGATGTTGTAGTAGCGGTCGTCCGTCATGGGGTTGGGGATCTTGCCCGCCGTGAAGGCCGCGAGCAAATCCTTGACCGCGTCCTCGATCGTGCGCCGGGCGACGAAGCCCAGCTCCCGGCCGATCTTCGCCGAGGAGATGTGGTAGGAGCGGTTGTCGTCGGTCGGCACGGTCTCGATCTTGACGCGCTCGCCGACGATCGTCCGCACGGAGTCGGCGATCTCGCGGACCTTGCGGTTATGGTAGCCGACGTTGAAGATCTTGCCGTCGATGAGCGCGGCCGGCCAGCGCAGGGACTGGACGTAGAGGTCGACCACGTCCTCGATGTGGATGTTCGGGCGCATCTGCTCGCCGCCGAAGACCTTGATGACGCCGTTGTTGACGGCGTGGTTGGTGAGGATGTTGACCGTGAGGTCGAGGCGCAGCCGCGGCCCCCAGCCGCAGACGGTCGCGGGGCGCAGGATCAAGGTCTCGAAGCCCTTCCGGCGCTTTTTAAGGAGAACCTCCTCGCAGAGGGCCTTGTATTTCGAGTAATCCGTCAGGGGCTCCAAGGGCAGGCCCTCGTGGACGTCCGTTTCCTTTTTTATGCCGTAGACGCTCGAGGTCGAGGCGTAGACGAAGCGGCGCACGCCGCTGTCCCGGGCGATGTCGACCAGGGGCTCGAAGGCGTCGAAGTTGATCGACTTGCCCAACCCGGGGTTGAGCTCGAAGCTGGGGTCGTTGGAGATGCAGGCGAGATGGATGACCGCGTCGCAGCCGGGAAGGATCTTCTTGAGAAGGGCCTGGTCGCGCAGGTCCCCCTCGATCTCCGTCAGGGCCGGGCCGCGCGCGGGCGCGAGCACGTCCCGCCCGTACATGTAGAGATCGAGCACCGTGACCTCGTGGCCGAGCTCCAGGAGCCTCGGGGTCAGCACCGAGCCCACGTAGCCCGCCCCGCCCGTGATCAGGACGCGCTTGAAGTCGAGCTTCTCCCGTCGTGTCGTCGTGTTCGTCATTTATTTAAGGAATGCCTCCGCGGATTTCAGGATTCCCACGCGGTCGAGGGAGACGCTGTTTCCCATCGTGGCGACCGCCTGGGCCCCGGCGATATTGCCCAAAAACCCGATCAGGGCCGAGGGCACGCCGCGCGCGGCGCACAGCGCCGTCATCGCGAGCACCGCGTCCCCGGCGCCCGTGCGATCCACGATCCTGAAGGCCAGGGAGGGGCAGGAGGACATTCCCTCCCCCCGGCGGTAAAAGAGCGTGCCTTTCTTTCCCTTCGTGACCATGATCTGCCGGCAGCGCATGCGCCGGGCGAGCTTCTCGACCAAGCTTTCCAGCTCCTCGTGGCGGTTGCGGTGGTCGAGGCGGATCTCCCCCTCGTGGATGCAGATGTAGTCCGCGCGCGGGTATTTCGAGATCGTGTGGAAGCCGATATTGGCGGCGTTGATCTGGGTGTTCACCGCGAGGAAGGGCGTCTTGCGCGAGGAGAGCAGCCTGACCATCGCGGGAGTCATCATGCCGTGCCCGTAGTCCGCGGCGATGACGGCGTCGAAGCGGGAGAGGCGCTTGTCGAGGTAATCGAGGAAGGCGCGCTCCTCGGCGCCGCCCAGGTAGTCGTCGTTCATCTCGTAGACCTCGAGGAGCTTGTTGAGGGAGTAGCTCTCCACGAAGCGGCGCTTGACGATGGTCGGGGAATCCTTCTTGGGGAAAAAGCGCGCGCGCACCCCGGGGCTCAGGCTCTTTTGAAGGAATTCCCTCTGGGGGTTCTCCGCGCCGACGCAGGAGGCGAGCTCCACCTCGCCGCAGAGGGCCGCCGCGTGGTTGGCGATCGCGAGCGCCCCCCCGCCGTATTTCTCCGTGCGGTCGTATTGGAGGGCGAGGATCGGCTCCTTCGCGGATTTCCCCATCGCGCCGCAGTAGACGTACTCGTCGATGATGGACTCGCCGAGGACCAGCACCTTGAGCCCCCGCAGGCTTTCGACGGCCCCGGCGACCTCGCCCGCCGAGTGCCCGCTTCGGAAGCTCTCGAGATAGGAGCGGACCTCCTTCGGGAAAATCTGGAAATGGGCGTTGAGCAGATTGGTCGAGCTGAAAGTGATGCCGTCGGTGTAGCGGACGCGGCCGCCCACCGAGCGCACGGCCCTCTCCTCGCGGACGATCCCCCCCGTGACGTCCTTGGAGGCCTCCTTGTAGTCGGGGCCCTTGGCGTAGACGTTGGGGCGCAGGAGCTTGATCGCCTCGACCGAGGTGGGCCAGCGGTTGACCGCGACGTAGTCGACGACGCCCAAGGACGAGATCATCTCGGCGCGCAGCTCCTGGGGAAAGGCGGGGCGGTGCGGGCCCTTGTTGACGTAGCGGTCGGGCGTCAAGGTCACGACGAGAACGTCCCCCAGGGCCTTGGCCTCCTCGAAATGGCGCAGATGGCCCACGTGGAGCAGATCGAAGACGCCGTGGCAGTGAACGACGGTCTTGCCGCGGGCGCGGAGGCTTTGAAGCTCGCGCGCCAGCTCGTCTAAATCCCGGATCTTGTCGGGCCGGCCGGCGCCCCCCGCCCGGTCGCCGTTCGCCGTCGCCGTCGCTTGCATGCCTGCCTTCACGACGACGCCGCTTGCGAGGGGGAGGCCAGGAACTTGAACCAGTCCTGCGTCGCCTTCGCGATGGAATCCGCGTCCCAGACGGGGGCGTCGCGCCACAGATCGATGTGCTCGATCATCCGGCGCACCCCGTCCTCGAAGCCGACCCGGGGCGTCCAGTCGAGAAGGCGGCGCGCCTTGCCCGTGTCGGCCCAGGTGCAGTCGGGCTCCCCCGGACGCTTCGGGATGAAAATCCTATCGCCGCCCAGAAGACCGACGAGGTCGTTGACGCTGCGGGGGCGGTTGGAGCCGATATTGATGATCTCGCCCGAGAGGCTTGACTGCGCGGCCTTGACGAAGGCGTCCGCCACGTCCGAGACGTAGGTGAAGTCCCGGGTTTGACGGCCGTCCCCGACCACGGTGAAGGGCTTTCCCTTGATCTTTTGGGCCAGAAAGACCCCGAAGACGGCGCCGTAGGCCCCCGAGGTCCTAGAGCGGGGGCCGTAGACGTTGAAGAGGCGCAGGGAGACGCCGGGCAGGCCGTAGACCTTGGCCCAATGCATCACGATCTCTTCCCCCAGGTATTTGCTGAGCGCGTAAGGGTACTGGGGGCGGATCTCGGCCGTCTCGGGAGTGGGGCAGGCGTCCGGGATGCCGTAGCAGGAGGAGGAGGCGGCGTAAACGAGGCGCTTGGCGCCGCCGAGCCTGGCGGCCTCGACGACCTGGGTCGTGCCCGTGACGTTCGTGCGGCAGTAATCGAGCGGCTTCTGGATCGAGGGGACGATGTCGGCCAGGCCCGCGAGATGAAAAACCCAGTCCGCGCCCTTCAAGGCCTCGGAGAGTTCGGCGAAGGAGCCCGCGATATCGAGATTCTTGAAGGCGAAGCGGGGGTTTCCCTTGACCTGGGCGAGATTTTCCAGGCGGCCGGTCGCCAAATTGTCGACGGCGACGACCGAATGCCCGTCGGCGATCAGCCGGTCGACCACATGGCTGCCGATGAAGCCCGCCCCGCCGGTGACGATCGCTTTCACGGAAGCCATGGGCTTTGGCGCCTCGCGCGGGCGAGACGTTTTTAGAGTATAGCAAATGGCAGCCCCGTCTTGGGGTTCTTGGGGTATTGAAATCGCGGTGCCTGGCATTAAGTTTTTAAGTTATTCATAGGCCCGACCGGGGGCGGCTCAAATTTGGGATACTACCCGCGAGCCGCGAAGACTCCGATGCCCCTCTCCGTCATCATCCCCACGCTCAACGCCGGGAAGCTCCTGGAACCGCTTCTTTCAAGCCTTGAAAGCCAGGCCCTTCCCCCTTCGGAGATCCTCGTCGTCGACTCCTCCTCCGACGACGGCACTCCCGAAAAGGCGCGCGCGTTGGGAGCCCGCGTCCTTACGATCGCGCGGCGGGACTTCGACCACGGCGGCGCCCGCAACCTCGCCGCGCGCTCAAGCGCCGGGGAGTTCATGGTCTTTCTCACCCAGGACGCCCTCCCCCGGGACGCGGAGTTCTTAAAAAACCTGCTGCGCCCTTTCGAGAACCCCCGGGTGGCGGCCGCCTACGGCCGCCAGGTCCCCCGTCCCGAGGCCAATCCCCTCGAGCGCTTCGCGAGGAATTTCAATTATCCCGAGACGCCCCGGATCAAGGGCCGGGAGGACATCCCCGCGCTCGGCATCAAGGCCTTCTTCTGCACCAACGTTTGCTGCGCGGTCCGGCGGGACGCCTTCGAGGCGGCCGGGGGGTTCCCCGAGAGGGCCATCCTCAACGAGGACATGATGCTCGCGGCGAGGCTGATCTTGTCGGGGCGGCAGGTGGCCTACGAGCCCTCGGCCGCCGTCGTCCATTCGCACGTCTACACCCTGTGGCGGACCTTCGAGCGCTATTTCGACATCGGGGTGTCCCTGGCCCGCGCCCCGTGGATTCTCGAGGCGGCCAGGCCCGAGGGTGAGGGCGGACGCTATTTGCTGGAGGCGGCGCGGACGCTCTGGAGAAACGGAGAGGGGGCCTGGCTGGGGCGGCTGGGGGCGGAGAGCGTCTTTAAGTACGCGGGCTACCGGCTCGGGCTCTCGGAGCGCTTTCTCCCGCGCGCGCTCAAGCGGCGGCTCGGCATGCACAAGAGCTTCTGGGACCGCGGTTAGCGGACGAAACGGAAAAGCGAGATCAGGGCCGCCAGGAAGGCGAAGCCGCCGAATAAACGGCGCGGGAACAAATAGCCGGGGCCAAGCGCCGGGGCTCGAGGCGCGGCGAATCAGCCGCCAACGCGTCATACTTGAAAATTACCAGTTAAGATGGTAAATTTCAACAATGCCTTGGCTCCCCCGGAAAGTCCTCGAGCGTAGGATCGAGCTGGCCCTCAAGCGCCGCCCCGTCGTCCTCCTCCTGGGGCCGCGCCAATGCGGCAAGACCACGCTGGCCCGGAGGCTGGGACGGCGGGCCCGCGCCGCATTTTTCGATCTCGAGGATCCGGAGACCCCCCTCACCCGGGAGACGATCGCCGTCAACCTGCGCGACAAGAAGGGGCTCGTCATCATCGACGAGTGCCAAAGAGAGCCGGCTCTTTTCCCTTTCTTGAGGGTGCTGGCGGACCGCCGCCCTCTCCCCGCGAGGTTTCTCCTTCTGGGAAGCGCCTCCCCGGAGCTCGCCCGGGGAGTGTCGGAGTCCCTGGCCGGCCGGGTCGCCCACGTGGAGATGGGAGGATTCACCCTGGAGGAGGCCGGCGACGGAAAGTCCGCGCGCTTGTGGCGCCGGGGAGGACTTCCCCCCTCCTACCTGGCCGCGAGCGAGGAGGAGAGCTACCGCTGGCGCCTCGATTTTATCCGCACCCACCTCGAGCGAGATCTCCCGGCCCTGGGGATTCGCATTCCCTCCGCGGCTTTGCGCCGCTTTTGGATGATGGCCGCCCATTTCCAAGGCCGGACCTGGAACGCCTCGGAGGCGGCGCGATCCATGAAGTCCCAGGAGGCCACGGCCCAGCGCTACCTCGACGTCCTGAGCGGTTCCTTCATGCTGCGCCAGCTTCCGCCCTGGTTCGAGAACCTGGGAAAGCGCCTCGTCAAGGCGCCCAAGATTTATTTCCGGGACACCGGCCTCCTCCACGCCCTCCTGCGCCTGCGCGACCAACGCGATCTCGAAGGTTATCCGCTCATGGGGCTTTCCTGGGAAGGTTTCGCGATCGAGGAAACGATCCGCCGCTTCGACGCCGATCGGGACGCCTACTTCTACGCCACCCACGGCGGCGCCGAGCTCGATCTTCTCATCGCGCGCGGCGCGCGGCGCTACGGCTTTGAGATCACGTACGCCGACGCCCCCGCCGCCACCAAATCCATGCGCACGGTCCTATCGGACCTGCGCCTTGAGCATTTGTGGGCGCTCCACCCGGGCAGCAAGACATTTCCCTTGTCGCCGGACATCACCGCCCTTCCTCTCTCGCGCCTGGGTTCGGTCAAGTTTTGACGCCCCGCGCGCTCAATCGGGAGCCGCTATTGATTTTTGCTCATTGAATGAGTATTATTACTCAATAAATGAGTAAAAATGATTTCCCCTACAGGCGGCCCCTCGTCCGGGAGGTCGAAAAGGCGCTGGCCGCGGACCGGCCCTGGATGCACGTCATCATGGGGCCAAGACAAGTCGGGAAGACCACGGCCGCCCTCCAAATCGCCGAGACATGGCCGGGGGAGACGGTCTTCGCCGCCGCGGACGCCCCCCTGCCGCCGGGGCCCGAGTGGCTGCACGCCCAGTGGGAGCTGGCCCTCCTCAAGCGGAAATCCGGCCGCAAGGTCCTCCTGGTGCTCGACGAGGTGCAAAAAGTGCGCGGCTGGAGCGAGACGATCAAGCTCCTGTGGGACCGGGAAGGCCGCGAGCGCCGCGGGATCAGGGCGCTTCTCCTGGGCTCATCGAGCCTGCTCATGCAAAAGGGGATGACGGAAAGCCTCGCGGGCCGCTTTTTTTCCTATCGCTGCGGCCACTGGGGCTACGAGGAAATGCGGCGGGCCTTCGGGTGGACCTTGCCCGAATGGATCTGCCTCGGCGGCTACCCCGGCGCGGCGCGGCTCAAGGACGACGAACCCTCGTGGCGGCGCTACATCACGGACTCGCTCATCGAGACCGTCCTCTCCCGGGACGTCCTTCAGTTGGCCACGGTCGCCAAACCCGCCCTTTTAAGGCATCTGTTCGGGATGGCGGTCTCCCATCCGGCGCAGATCCTTTCCTACAACAAGATGCTGGGGCAGCTCCAGGACGCCGGGAACACGACGACCCTGGCGCATTACCTGCATCTCCTGGACTCGGCCTACCTCGTGGGAGGACTCGGCCTCTACCATGCGGGCCGCGGGCGCAAGAGGGCCTCGAGCCCCAAACTCGCCTTCTGGAACAACGCCCTGATCACGGCCTACCGCGGCGAGGACTTCGAGCGGACGCGCCGGGACGCGGCCTGGTGGGGCCGCCTCGTGGAGAACGCCGTCGCCGCGCATCTTTTGAACGGCCTCGACCGGGCGACCCATCAGCTCTATTACTGGCGCGACCGCGACAGCGAGGTCGATTACGTGGTCGAGACGCCGCGGGGGCTATGGGCCCTGGAGGTCAAATCCGGCGCCGGCCGCGCCAGGCGCTCCGGACTCGACGCCTTCCGGCGGCGCTACGCCCAGGCCCGCCTCCTCGTCGTCGGCGCCGAGGGAATGCCTCTTGCGGAGTTCTTCTCCAGCGCTCCCGAGACCATATTCTTCTAACGGCGATTCCTCCCGCGCGCGCTCCGGCGGCGGCTCGGCCCGCACAAGAGCTTCCGGGACCGCGACGGCCGCTTTATTCTTGGAGCATCGGTGAAGCAGGCCGAATGGCGTAAAATTTTCGTCCCGTGCCCATTTCGTTCCCGCGTGACGCGCGTTGAATTCAGGGCCAAAGCCTGATAGACTACTTTCCATGGAGTCCCGCCCGGCGCTACCGAGTTCCTTGCCCGGAGGAGATCTCATCGCCGAAGGCCTCTCCGACCTCTCCCAGAGACGCGAGACCGCGGCGGCCTTCCTTGTCTCCATCGGAGCGCCCAGACTGAGCCAGGGAGGACTCCATGTCGAGGCCCCGTGGGACGACCCGGAACACCGGCTCTACGCCCTCCTCAGCCGCGAATCCCCGGACGCCGCTCATTCCCGCTACAACGCCCTCATCCGCCTGCTCGTCAGCTTCGAGCGCTCCCTCGACATCCTCCGGTAGCGTGCGCGACCTGGCCGACGCCGACCACGTACGCCGCTTCATGCGGGACTTCGGACGAGCCTGCGCCGCTCCGGCCCGGATCTATTTGACGGGCGGGGCCAGCGTGGAAGCGGGA
>DAHVWT010000062.1 GCA_027327915.1 Elusimicrobiota bacterium | reverse complement strand
CGGGGACCATTCGATCGCCATCGGATCCATCTCGGGAATCGCCGGCGCCCTTCGCGAGAAGAAGAAGCGGCTCGGCGTCGTCTGGGTGGACGCCCACGCGGACATCAACACGCCGGAAACCTCCCCCTCGATGAACGCCCACGGCATGCCCGTCGCCCATATCCTCGGCATGGGAGATCGCGGCCTGGCGCGGTTGGGCGGGTTCGCGCCCAAGGTGGCGCCCGAGAATTTCTGCTTGATCGGCGTGCGGGACGTCGACGACGAGGAGCGGAACAACCTTCGAGACAGCGGTGTGCGCGCCTTCTCGATGCACGAGATCGACCGCCGCGGCATAGCGGCCGTGGCGGACGAGGCCCTCGCCCTCGCCGGCGCCGGAACGGCCGGAATTCACTTAAGTTTTGATATCGACGCCGTGGATCCCCGTTTCGCGCCGGGAACCTCCGTCCCCAAGGACGGGGGGCTGACCATCCGCGAGGCGCATTTCGTGATGGAAGCCGCCGCGGAGTCGGGGAAAATCGTGTCTTTGGAGATGGCCGAGGTCAATCCCTTGGCGGACATGGGGAACGCGACCGCGTCGCTCGCCTGCGACCTCATCGCCTCGGTTCTCGGCAAAAGGATATTGCTGTGAACAAACGAGACAAGGAGCCGATCATGCCGGAAGAGCCAGCCCTTAAAGTCAAGCGTCTGCAGGACATGAAGATTTCCCGCAAGCGCGTCATCCTGCGCGTTGATTTCAACGTCCCCTTGAGTTCGGACGGGGGAGTCCGGGACAATTCGAGGATCCGGGAGTCCTTGCCCACGATCAAGCTCCTTTTAAAGGAACAGGCCCGCGTGGTGATTCTCTCGCATTTGGGACGGCCCAAGGGGAAGTCCGATCCGCGCCTGACGCTCAAGCCCGTGGCGGAGGAGTTGTCGAGGCTTTTGGGCCATCCCGTCTCCTTCAGCGAGGAAACGGTCGGGTCGCGGGCGGAGAAGGCCGCCAAGGCGCTCAAGCCCGGCGAGGTTCTCCTTATGGAGAACTTAAGGTTCAATCCCGGAGAGGAGGAGGACAGCGCCTCGTTTGCTGGCGCTCTGTCCAAACTGGGGGACGTTTTCATCCAGGATGCTTTCGGCGCTCTCCACCGCGCCCACGCCTCGACCGACGCCCTTCCCCGGCGCATGCCCTCGGCCGTGGGGCTCCTGGTGCAAAAGGAAATCGAGTTCCTGGACCGCGCTCTCGGCAATCCCCAGAGGCCGTTTCTAGCCATCATCGGGGGCGCGAAAGTCTCCGGGAAGCTGGGAGTCTTGAAGCGCTTGGTCGAGCGGGTGGATTCCCTTCTGATCGGAGGGGGGATGGCCTACACCTTCCTCCACGCGCAAGGCGTCTCGGTGGGCCGCTCCCTCGTCGAAAAGGAGATGCTCGACGAGGCGAAGTCGATCATCGAGAAGGCTTTCGCGCGGCAGATCACCTGTCTGTTGCCCGCCGACCACGCTGCGGTCAAGGAACTGCGGCCCGATTCTCCCGTCGAGCTCACGCACGGGATGGCGATCCCGCCGGACATGATCGGCGTCGACATAGGGCCCGGCACGGTCGATATCTTCGCCGATCAGATCAAGAAGTCCAAAACGATCTTCTGGAACGGCCCGCTGGGCGTCTTTGAAATGGAGCCCTTCGCCAAGGGAAGCCTCGCTGTCGCGAGCGCCGTCGCCAAGCAAGGAGAAAAGGCGGGCGTCGTGACCATCGCCGGCGGCGGCGACACCCTGGCGCTTGTCGCCAAGGCGGGCGTCGCCGAGAGCTTCAGCCACCTTTCGACCGGCGGCGGCGCGAGCCTCGAGTTCGTCGAGGGAAAGATTCTTCCAGGCCTCAAGGCGTTGACGGGAAGTTGATATAATGCCCGCGATGCCTCACGCTCTCGAGTCCGGCTCCCAGGCCCCCGATTTCGAGGCCGTCGACGACGGCGGCGCGACTCGCAGGCTTTCGGACTACCGGGGGAGGACCGTGGTCCTTTATTTCTATCCCAAGGACAATACGTCCGGATGCACGAAGGAAGCCTGCGATTTTCGGGATCTTCATGCCGAGTTCGCGGCGCGCGGCTGCGTCGTCCTCGGCGTAAGCCCCGACAGCCCCAAGTCCCACCAGGGCTTCAAAGCCAAACACAAGCTTCCCTTTCCGCTCTTGGCCGACGAGGACAGGCTCCTCTGCAAGGCCTACGGTGTTTGGAAGGAAAAGGCGTTCATGGGCCGGCGTTACATGGGGGTCGAGCGAACGACGTTCGTGATCGGGCCGGATGGCCGCGTGGCATCGGCCGAGCGCAAAGTCAGCGTCCCGGGCCACGCGAAGGCCGTCCTGGAATCGGTTCGTGCCGGGGTAGCTCAACGGTAGAGCAATCGCTTCGTAAGCGATAGGTTGTGGGTTCGAATCCCATCTCCGGCTGCTCCCGCTTGGCAACGGAAAGCAACGGAAGGTCGCGGAAAGACGGGCCATGCTCGATTTCCTTGGCTTAAGTTAAGTGCTCAAAAGACTGGAGACGCTTCTCTGGGTCGGCGTCCTCTTCGTCAGCCCCCTCATTTTCTTCACGGACCTGACGCGCAACCCCTACATCAGCCAGATCTGCCTCCTCAACCTCTGTCTCATCGGCCTGGCCGCGATCCGCTGGCTGGTCCCCATGATCGAGGGCCGCGGCCCGGGACTGCCGAGAACGCCGGTCGACTGGCCGATCTTTTTCTGGTGCGCGGCGGCCATTCTCTCCTGGGCGGCGAGCTATTGGGGACATCGGGCGTTTTTCAGGCCGGCGATCGCGAGCGAGGGTGGGAAAAATATTTTATTCCTGCTCACGAACGCCGTCGCGCCCTTTTACCTCGCCTCCCGCCCCCGGCGTCCCGACGAGGAGGAAACAAGCGCCACCGCGACGGGAGCCTGGTCCCTCTTCGCCGTCCTTTGGCCCGCTCTTTGGATCGTCTTTCCGGATTTGCGCTCCCTTCCCGGCGCTCCGGAAAATCTATGGAGCCATGTCTTCGATTCGTACGGGGCGCTCCTGTGGGTCGGCGGCATCGTCTGGGCTTGCGCTCTTTGCCGGCGGGGCCGGACCGTCGACTACGTGCATCTCGCCATGGCGGGGGCTTTCATGGCGTCGACCTACGCGATCTGCCAGTACTTCAACTTGGAATTCATCTGGCCGCATACCCTCAATCCTTATGGTTCTCGCTCCGTCTCGACCTTCGGAAACCCGAATTTTCTCTCGTCCTACGACGTCCTCGTGCTGCCCTTCGCCATCCTCTATTACCTGGAATCCCCGGCGCCCCGCCGGTTTGCCTACGGAGCCCTCGTCGTCGTTCTAGAGGGAGCGTTGATCTCCACCCTGACGCGCTCGTCTTGGGGAGGCGCCCTCGTGGCGTCCTCGCTCCTTCTGCTTTCTCCACGAGTCCGGGAGCGTTTCGGCGCCGCGCCCAGAGCGAACGGACTTCTCGTCGGGATCATGGCCGCCTTGGTGATCTTCTGGCCGCACAACGCCACGGCTCGATACGCCCCATCGGTTCTTGGCCGCCTCGGCGAGCTCTCGGAGATACGCTCCTCCCCGACTCCCTACGCGCCGCTTCATCAGCGGGTGCTGATATGGCTCTCGGCGTGGCTCATGGGTTCGGAAAATCCGCTGACCGGCAAGGGATTCGGCGTGTTCGAGCTTTTCTATCCGTTTTACCAGGGGCCGCTGATGTCCTCTTTCGAATTTTTCAGGACTCTGCGGACTCACGCCAATAACGCCCATAACGAAATCCTCGAGGTGTTCAGCCAGACGGGTCTCTTGGGTTTGGGGGTTTACGCGTGGCTATGGACGGCGTTTTTCGCTTCCTGCCGGTCCCGTTTCCGGGAAAAGGGCGCCCGTCCCGCTCGGCTTGGACTCGCGGCGGCCGCCGGCGTGGCCGGAATGCTGGCGGACAATCTTCTTAACGTATCGCTTCATTTCGCGACGCCGGCCTTTCTTTTCTGGTGGAGCGCCGGCCTCGCGACGGCATCCGTCGAGCCTCCACCCCGCCGGGCCAACGCCCCTCCCGACGGCCCGGAGGGCGCTCGGCCTTCGGCCTGGACCGCGCCCCCCCGCGCGCGTCAATTCTGGCGCGCCGCCGGGGTCTTGGGGCTTGCCGCCGCGACGATGGCCTCATGGTATTGGGTCAGGGTCTGGATGAGGGAGGCGCATTATTTCGCGGGCTTCAAGCTCGCGCGGCAAGGCTTCTACGATCGCGCGACCGGGGAACTCGAGGAATCCAGGCGTTGGGGGCCGCGCGAAGTCAATGCGCTCTATGAGCTTGGCAACGTCTACGCGCGATTGGGGCGCTACAAGGATGCCGTGGAGGCCTACTTTCAAGCCTTGGACGCCAACGCGGGCTATGACGAGATTTACTACAACATCGGCGCCGTGGAGAGCGGGCACTTGAACAACCCCGAGGCGTCCATCCCTTATTTTCTAGAGTCTCTTTTCATCAACCCCGTTTCTCCGGCGGCCTACAACAGCCTTTCCAACGTCTACCTCAAGGATCCCGCGCGCTACGCGGGCAGGTGCGTGCGGCTCTTGAAGACGGCCGCCTCGATGTTCCCCTCGGACCCGAATTATTGGAACAACCTGGGCTATCTCTACAGCTTGGCGCGGCGATACGGCGAAGCCAAGGACGCCTATGAGCGCGCGCTGATCATCAACCCCGATCTGGATGTGGCCGCGCGGAATCTTTGGAGCTTGAGTCGGCGTTCCGGGAAGCCCGCCGGCAAACTCTTCGAAGGCCTTTCGAACCTCCGAAAACTGCGGGGCCTCGAAGCGCGCGGCGACCGAGGCGCCCAGGCCGAGAGCTTGGCCATGGAGACGATCCGGGAGATTCCACGATTCCCTCAGCCGCGGCTGATCCTGGCGACGATCCTCGCTTCCCGGGGAGACCTTGCCGCCTCGGCGGCCCAGGCCCGGGGATTGCTGAGCCAAAGCCCGGGAAACGTCCAGGCCGATTTTGACGCGCAGCTCCTTCTGGCGGTGATTAACGAGCGGGAGGGGAAGCTGCCGGAAGCCGCCCGTCGTTACCGGGCCGCCGTGGCTTTGAATCCTGCGAGCGAGGCGGCCCAAAAAGGCCTTGAAAGGCTGAAAAAATACCAAGAAAGCGACGGAAGGCCGCGAAAGGCGACGGAAGGCGCGGGAAGGTTCGCGCCATAGGGGGCCGCCGTCGCGGCGCCCTTGCTTGACGCCGCTTTTCTTAGTCGCGCCTTGCCTGCCGAAGCCTTCTGTTGTCTTTATTTTTCGTAACAAATCAGAAACCATTGCGCGCTTATATTGCACCCTGTCGTGCTCATCGGCGAAGCCCATGCGCGCATTTAAAATATTATTCTTGGCGGCCGCTTGGCTGGGGGGGGCGTCGCGGGCCGGCGCCCAAGCCGTGTCGTCGGAATCGCCCGGATTAAGCCGCGACATGCTTCTGGGGATTTATTTCTACGACCAGGGAGATGATGCTCAAGCCCTCGAGAAATTCGGCGCCATCCTCAACGGTGGAAATCCCGCGGAGCGGCCGTTGGCTCGAGACTATCTCAACATGATCACGGAACGGATGAACCCGGCCGCGGAAACCCCACGTCCACCTCCCGTCTATCGCGGCGCCCGGACCTCGATCGAGGCGTTGCCGTCGAAGCCAGAGTCCTCGGCCGAGAGCGGGGGGCCCGCCATGATCGCCGTCGTGCGCCAGGCTTCTCCTCCTCCCCCGGGAACGGGGATCGGCGCCTGGCCTGGCCCCCTCAGCACGCAGAGGCCTCTCGTCCCGGTCGAGGACGTCGCGGTCAGGCGCGAGGTCCAAGCCCAGCTTGATGACGAGGTCGGGAAGGGCCTTGCCTCTTGGGGGGCCGTGAAGGGCTCCCGGATCATCATGAAGCAAAACTACAGGGAACGTCCGCTGGCCATCGCCATTCCCGCGACGGCCTTGTTTCATAAACAGACGGAGATGCGGCGAGGGGCGGACGCTTTGCTCGCGGCGCTGGCGCAGATCGTTTTCGGGTTGGGAGAGGCCCAGGTCCAGATTCTTCCGGAAGGAACGGCCTTCGCCAAGGCGAGCGTCCTGGACATGAGGCGCACGCTCGCGATCGCCTCGTATCTCGTCGACCGGGGGATCTCCGGGCCGCGCGTCCACGTGAATCTCCTCAACACCCAGGTCGATATCCCCGAAGCCCTGGGGACCTACAAAGGCATCATCATCCTTTTCGTTTACGACCAGCCTCTTGACCTGGAGGGCGACTCGGCGTCCGCGGCGCCCGGGACCCCGCCGCTGTCCTTGGGGGTGACGCCGGCGGCCTTCAAGGCCGAGGGCTACCAGGGAACTCTCATCGAGTTCGCGGTCGAAAAGCCGCCCTCGGGCCTCGTCTCCTGGCGCCTGACGCTGGGGCTGCCCCCGACGGAGAAGGGCTTTCGGCCCGCGCCGATCGAGGAGTTCGTCGGGGTCGGCCCTGTCTACGAGCAGCTTTTCTGGAGCGGCCGATCCCATTTCTGGGGAGCGCCGCTTCCTTCGGGGCGCTATCTCTGTCGGCTGCAGGCGACGAATTTCAAAAATAAGACGCTCGTCGCGGAGCGATGGATCGACTTGAAGGGCGCGGGAGCGCCGACGGCGGCCCAGGCGCCGGCCGCCGCGCCGGCGCGGAAGGCGCCGACGCGGCGGGCCCCACGCCGCAAGGCGCGCGAGCGGATCCGGCTTCCCCTCAAGATCTACCGCTTTCACTTCGAGAGGCGAAGCTTCGAGTGGAGTTCGCGGCTGGACGCGGCGCTCAAGAGAGTCGCGATGACGCTCCTCGCGCATCCCAAGGAGAAGGCTCGGATCGTCGGCTACGCCTCTTCCAAGGAGCCTCGCGCCGAGGACCTGGCTTTGAAGCGGGGCGAGATGACGGCGGGGCTTCTCATTAATCGCTATAATGCCGATCCCTTCCGCGTCTGGGTTTCGACGCGCGTCGCGGGCTCTCTGAGCCCGGAGGCCGTTCTGAGTTTCTCCAAGGGAGGGCCAAGCTAATTTAAATGGACCTGGACGACGCCGTCCAGCAGTGGGCTTTCGGCAGTTCGCGTCCGAAGCACACATCCTGTCTGGGGCTTTTCGTGAGCCCGGGCGTCGTCTATGCCGCGGCCGTGCGGCTCAAGGGCGCCCAGCTTGCCGTGGAGAACCTGTTGCGCTTTCCCGTTCCAAGCGCCGGCGCCTCGCCCTCGGCCGCCCCGGCGGCCCTCACGGACGATTTCCTCAACGACGCCGCGAGCTTCGCCGATTTCCTCAACAAGAATCTCGGCGCCGCGAAGCGCGCCGGCCCGGATGTCGTCGTGACGTTGTCGCGTCAGATGGGGCTTTTCCGCTACTTCATGATGCCCGCCGTGGAGCGCAAGTTCTGGACGACGGCGGTGCGCCTCGAGATCAAAAAGCATGTTCCCCTGGCGCTGGAGACGCTGAAGTTCGATTTCCAGGTGATCCCCCCGGGAAAGTCCGGGACCTCCAAGTCGCGCCAGGGCGTGCTGACGGCGGTGACGGGAAAAGACACCGTCGGGAAGATCGAAAAGATCATCGCGGCGGCGGGTTTGAAGCTGGCCGGCGTCGAGGTCGCGACGTGTTCGATCGCGCGGCTGTGGGACCGGCTGGACGCCGACGCGGAGCGAAAGCCCTACGCGCACGTGCTTGTGGACGCGACGAGCTTGCGGTTTCTTGTCATCAACAAGGGCGTGCCGGTCCTGTTGCGGGAGCTGCTCTGGAACCAGACGCCGTCCATCTTCGAGGCGCTACGGAGGATCGATTTCGGCAATTCACTGCGCTTCGCCGCCGACACCCTCGGATCCGGCCCGGTGACCCGAGCGCTGGTGAGCGGACGGCTCCCGGACATGGCCGCTTGGAGGCAGGCTTTGTCCCAGGACGCCGGAATACCCGTCCAGGACGCCGACGTGGACGCGCCGCTCGGGCTTCGAGGAGGAGATTGGGCCGCCTACGCGTCCGTCGGCGCCGCGGCCAAATTCATGTTTCCCAACGCCATCAACGCCGACGTCGCGCAAAGGGGAAGAGTGGCCGAGGACGAGCTGCGGGCGGCCAAGAATATCCTCATCATCGGCGTCGTCCTCGCGGCTTTTTTCGGCATTTCGGGGCTGGTCAACCAAGTTCTCTATATGGTCCGCTCGCAAGCGTTGGCGCGATTCCACCGCGAGCCGAGGCTCGAGGCGCAATTCAAGGGAAAAACCGAGATGGCCATCCGGACCATGATTCAAGCCATGCAGGGACGGGCGACTGTTTTCGACGGCATCATGGGAGCCACCGCCAAGCTCCGAGCCTCGCACCTCCTCGCGGAGGTGGCCGACGCTCTCCCGCCGCAGTTATGGCTGAGGAGCATCAGTTTCGATCATCCGCTCAAAATACAGGGACGGCGCGGTGACTCGCAGCTGAGCCTTTCAGGATTCGCCCGGGCTTCCACTCGCGACGAGGAAGCCGCTCTCATCTTGAAATTTAAGGAAGATCTCCTGAAGGCGAGGGACATCGCGGCCTTCCTGGGACATATCGACGTGGCGATGGGAGCCGACGAGGCGGGCGCTGGTCGCACTGACGCCAACGGCAACCAGATAAGGCTCCAGCAAACGTCCTTCAGCTTAACCTTGACGCCGGCCCAGGGCGGGACCGTCATGGGGCGCTAGCATGAATAAGATCAACGCCTTCGTCGGCAAGCTGCTGGAGGCGCTCTTGCTGGAAGCCAAGCTCACGGTCGGCGCCGTCACGGAGAGGGGGCTCTCGCGATTCGGCAGGGTCCTCGCGATCGCGATCTGCCTCGCGTGGGGCGCCTACCGGATGATTTACGTCCCCGCCGTCGCCAAGAAAGATCTCTATGACAGGGAGCTCAAGACCGCGAAGATGGTCGCGCGCTATGAGGATCAATATAAAAGCCTGGAAAGCAGCATCAACGCCGCCGTTCCGATGCTGGCTCCCCTCAAGGATCGAGAGGCATGGCTTTCGAAGGCGGTCTTGGGAACGCTCAGCGGCGAGCATCTTGAATCCGAAACCATTTCAGCCGTCAATGAGCAGTCGCCTCGCGGCTCCGGGATCATCATTCAGAGCGTCACCGTTAAGTTCAAGACGCATTTCAAGGAATTCGTCTCGTGGCTGGAGCGAGTCGAGCAAGCCGAACGGACGAAGCCGCTCCTCTATATTTCGGGCTTCAAGTTGTCGAAGTCGAATGGCTTCGAGTCGCCGAAGTCGAGTAATGATATCGGCGTCAACGAGATCGAGTGCTCGATAGACGACTTTCTGGATGGAAACGCTTCGGCGGGGGGGGGGCGGTGAGGCGCGGGGGCGTCTGGGTCTGGGTCGTCCTGGCCGTCGCGCTCGCGATTCCCGTCATGACATTGTTCGGTTCCGCGGGCCTAGGGCATCGGCGCCCCGCCAAGCCGGCCGCGGCCCCCAGCGCGCGGCGCCCCGCCAAGCCGAGCGCGCCCTTCTTGCGTCCCACGGCGCAGACGCCGCTCATCAAGCCCCTTGCCAACCCCCAGCTAGCGGCGCGACCGATCCCCGATGCCGGGGCGGGATTGCGGGGAGGAGTTCCCGGGGTCTCTTCCCCGGGCCTGCGTCCGGCGCCCGCGCCGCTCATGGCGCCGCCAAACGCGGCCTTCAGAGAGCGCCCGGCGGCGGTGGTCGTGGCCTCAGGAAGCCCCGTTGCCCGTGGCGTGGCCATGGGCGCCGCCTTGCCCGCGCGGGGTGATGTCAACCGTGTCGCGCCGCCGGTGTCCGACACGTCGCTGATCACCCGGGATCCGATGTTATCTCCCGAGGACATCGAGGCTCTCAAGCCCAAGCCCAAGGCGGTCCAGCGCCGGGCGAAACCCAAGGTGAAGCGCGTCGACTTCGCGGCGGAGCTCAGGAGACTCGTGGCTTCCGTGGAGCTGCAGGCCATCATCACGAAGGGAGCCAGCAGCAAGGCGATCATTGACGGCGACACGGTCGACGTGGGGAGCGTCATCAGGATCAAGAAGCAGGCGCTTAAGATCGTGAAAATTTCCGGCGAGGGAGTCGTTTTCTCATGGAAGAATCGCAAGGCGCTCAAGGCTTGGAAAGGCGGATTGGAATAGGTCCTGTCAAGGAGGGCATCATGGATGACGCAGCCTCGAAACAAAAGCGGCTCAAATCGGCCATTTCTTTCCTCTTGAATAAAGCGGGACGCCGCCTCGGGAAGGCCGCGGCCGTCGCCGCGGCTTGGGAACTGCTTTGGGTCACTTTCGCGGTTCCGGCATGGGCCCAGACGTATCCGACGCAGCCGCAAGGAAACTCCTCCTATGGCCAGGGCGGCGCCCAGTCGATGCCGGCTCCCTCGGCCAGCCAGCCGGTTTCCCCCCAAGACGCGGCGCCGACTCCTCCGGGATATTCAGCCGGGTCCGTGCCGACCGTGACGGAGCCGCAGGCCAATGCTTCGGCCTCCAACACGCCCAAGGCGCCGAAATCAGCTCTTGATACCCGGGTGACGGTTCGCGTCAAAGCGGCGCCGCTCGCGGCCTTTCTCGATGCTATTTCCGCCCAGGCGAGGGTGAATTTCATCATCGCCGAGGGAGTCCAGGATAAAAAAGTGACGGCCTTCCTCCAGAACGTTACGGTCCGGGAAGCGCTGCAGGTGCTTCTGGAAATGAAGGGACTTACTTATGAGCGCGTCGGCAAGAGCAACACTTATTTGGTTCTGGCCCGCTCCGTCAAGGCCAGAAACTGGCTCGTTAAGATATACACCCTTAATTGGATCCCATTGATTCCCTTGCAGTCGCTTGGATCGGCTCAAAGAAGCATTTCTCCGATGACGGGCGGTTCCGCGATGGGCGGCGGTGGCGGTGGCATGGGCATGGGAGGCGGGATGGGAGGCGGGATGGGA
>DAHVWT010000061.1 GCA_027327915.1 Elusimicrobiota bacterium | reverse complement strand
CGTCATCCTTGAAATCGACACCGCGCATTTATTCATGGAAATAAGGCTGGTCAAAGAGCCGATCCCGTTGGCGGAGATCACGGCCATGGCCCAAGAGCAGTTCGGCGAGATGGTCAAAGCCACGGTTGACGTCGAGCAAGGAATCATGGCCCTTGGCGGCGAACTTCATTCCGACGAAGAGGCCCTTCTTCTCGAGCAAGGCTCCAAGCAGGGAAACCTCTGGGGCATCAACATCTATCCCGCGAAACCGGCGGACGAGCGGGTCGAATTCGACTCGATGATCAACGTCCGGCCCTCGCAAAACAACCTCTCTCGCGGCGTGGAGGATCCGGCGACGCGGGATCGCATCCTTCGCGTCGTGTCGAAGATGCTCCGATGATGCCAAGCCTTCATCGAGGTCTGGAGTCGGGAGGATGGGAGAAGCTCCCCCTCATCGAACAGCTGGGCAACGTCGGCAGCGAAGTGAGTCGAGCCAAGCGCTGGCAAAACAAGGATCCCGCCCTATTCGGCCGCGCCATGACCCGGGCTCTCGATCTTCTGGACCTCTCCATTCGCGATCCCCGCTGGCGTCGCCGCCTCAAGGAGATCGTCCGCGCCCGTGAGATGCTCTGCGACGCCTGGCTCGGCGGGAAGGAATATCATTCCGACTTGGACGGGCTCGACCGCTACTTTTTCCATTTCGCGCTCGCCGCCAGGAAATCGCGTTAATGAGGCGCGTCCAATCGGGTCTCGTCCTCTTCTGGGCGCTTTACTTCTCCATCGTCTCCGCGTCCAACCTCGCGGACATCCTCCAGCATCTCGGGGCGCTGGGGGCCGGTTGGACTTGGGCCTCGGGAAACTTCGCGCTCCTTCTCATCCTGTTCGACCCGCTCAAGCTCCCCTTCCCGGCCGAGGCTGCCCTCTTTTTCCTTATCGTCGCCGTCGAATCCGCGGCGGCCGCCCTGTTTTGGAGAGCATGGATGATCTCGATCAAGGCCGCCGCCTTTCCCGTCCGCGCGGCGGACGCGGCTTTCGCGACGGCGATGGGGCTGTTCGCCGCGTTCACGGTCGGCATGGAGCTTCTCGCGACCGAAGCCGCCTATTCCCACGAACCCCTGTATTTCACGGAACTCATCGCCCTCATGATCGGGCTCTTGCTCCTGAGGCTTCCGGACCGGCCGGTTTAAGCGCGCGACCTTTTCCGATCGTCTCTAATCGGCGCCGGAGAGGGGCCGGGCGACGTCCTCGAGACGCGCCAAGTGGCAGCGGTCGTTAAGCCGGCGCAGGACGAATCGGCCGGATTCGAAAACGAGCTCCGTCACGGAGCCGGGCGAAAGCTCGAAGGACTGAAAGCGGTCGAGCGGCAGATCCAGAAGGCCGCAGAGCAGCGCCCGCAGCACGACGTTGTGGGAGACGATGACGGCGGTCTCGGACCGGCAATCCCGGCGAAGGCGCTCGAAGGCCGCGAGCGCCCGGCGTTGGACCGCCCGCAGGCTTTCCCCTCCTGGGAATCGCGCCCGGGACGGTTGATGGCGCCACGCCTCGTAGACCCGGGGGTAGCGGCGCTTCGCCTGGGCGCGGGTCAGCCCCTGCCAGGCCCCCCGGTCGAGCTCCTGGAGTCCGGGTTCGATCGCGAAGCTCGATGCGCTCATGCTTTTCCGGATGAGTCCCGCGGTCTCGACCGTCCGGCCGAGAGGGCTCGCGTAGATGGCGGCGTTTGCGATCCCCGAGAGCGCCTTGCCCGCCGCGAGGGCCTGGGAGCGGCCGTGGGCGTTCAAGGGGACGTCCGCCCGCCCCCGGTAAACGCCCTTCTTGTTCCACTCGGTCTCGCCGTGCCGGACGAGGATGAAGCGCCACGGCGGCCTCCGGCTCATTCGGGCCATTCAAAGGAAGAACGGTGGGCGTCGAGAAGGTCCAAGTAATCGATGAGCCGCCCGAAGAAGGGATGGCGCCCGATCGTCGCGCTGTCGGCGACGACGATCAAAAGCCGGCGCGCCCGGGTGATCGCGACGTTCATGCGCCGCAGCTCTCCCAGGAACCCGATCTCTCCCTTGTCGTTGGAGCGCACGAGGCTCACGATCGAAACCTCCTTTTCGCGGCCTTGGAAGCCGTCGATCGAGCCGACCTCCAGGCCGTTGACTTTCAAGAGGGACTTGAGAAGCCGCGCCTGGGCGATGTAGGGGGTGATCACCGCGACGTCCCGGGGCTTGACTCCCGCTCCGAGCACGGCCTCGACGAGCCTCTGGACAAGACGCGCCTCTCCCTGGTTCTCGCGGCTCTCCAGCATCTCGTTCCACGACTCGCCAAAGCCGGCTCCGGCCGTGTCGACGAAGACGACGGGGGCGCTCGTCACGTCGCCGGCGGCGACCCCGGGGAGCTGGCTCGCCGTGTGAGCCTTCACCGACTCGTCCGCGACGAGCTTCCCTTCATAGAACTCGCGCGAAGGAAACTCCATGATCGCCTGGTGCATCCGGTACTGCACCCGCAGGAGCGTCTGGAAGGATTCGGGCAGGACCTCGATCAACCGGTCGAAAAGCGTGACGGCGAGGCCGTCCTGGGCGGCCTGGCTCGAATACAAGGTCGGCGGAAGCTGCTTGGCGTCCCCCGCCAAGACCGCTTTTCCGGCCCATTGAAGCGGTATCCAGGAGAGGGGCTCCGTCGCCTGCGAGGCCTCGTCGAGGCAGACGAGATCGAATCGGCCCTCGACCATCCTCTCGGGAAGCCCCGCGTGGGTCGCCAAGACCACCTGGGCGCGCAGGAGGATCGAGCGCGCGATCCTGTTCTCGATCGCCCGGGCCTCCCTCCAGAGCTTCTTGATCTCGCGTTCGCGGCCGATCCTCTCGTCGTAGCCCAATTGCCCGCGGCCGAGCCTCGAGCCCCCGGCGATCAGCCTTTCCCGAAGCCGCTCGATCTGCCGGACCTCCTCGAACTCCGGGTCCTCCTCGACTTGGTAGGAGAGGTTGAAATGGCGCAACGACTCAAGAGTCCGGGCGGGATGGCCGAGGCGCACGACGCGCAGGCCCGAATCCTCGAGCTTCTCGAGGATATTGTCCACGGCGACGTTGGATGGCGCCCCCGCGAGGATCCGCCCGCCCCGCAGCGCCTCCTGGCGGATCACCTCGACCAAGACCGTGGTCTTGCCGGTCCCCGGAGGGCCGTGGATGAGGGCGAAGTCCTTGGCTTCGAGGGCTTTTTTCACCGCCTCCCGCTGGAAGGGGTTGAGGCCGTGGTTGAAGAAGCGCGCGATCGTGAAGGACTTACGGGAGGCCTTCGCCTCCCCCAATGAGATCCCCCTCAGCTCGCTTAACCGGTTTTTCCTCGCGTTGGCGAGCCTCTCCAGGGCCGAGCGCGAGCGCTGGTAGGTCGCCTCGGATCCGAGCAGGTCGATTTCGAACGCCCCCCGCGCGGCGCGCGGCGAAAGGCCCGATGGCCCCGGCCCCTTGAGGGCGACCGTCACCGATTCCGCCTCCACGCGGTAGAGCGTCCCCTCGTAGGCGCGCGGATCAAATCCCGCCGGGAAGGTGACGAGGACGTTGTCTCCCGCGCCCATCGCGTGGAAGGGCGAGAGATCGCCGGTGTTCGCGGGCTTTGAAAAATCGAGCATCGCCGATCCCGAGAAGCCGACGCCCACCTTCGCGAGCGACAGTCCCGTCGCGGTCTTGCCCTGGGCTTCCCGCACGGAAAGCGGGAAGCGGCGGATGGCGCGCAGATTCTCGGCCTTCTCGGCCTCGTGCTCGATATCGAGAAGATCCTGGAGCTTGCGAACGTGGGCGGCGGCGGATGATTTCACGGAGCCTTAGCCCGCCGGCTGAAGGGCCGTTGAAGCCGCGGCGCCTCCCCGCACGAGCCTGGAAAGCCATAGGGCGCCCCAGAAACTCAAGGCCAAGCCCAGAAGCTTGGCGGCGTCCACCGTCTCGAAGCCGAGGGCGCGGGATAGAAGGAGCGTGAGAGCGGGGTAGGAAAGGATGATCGCGGTCGATTTCGCGAGATCGGCCCCCCGGATCGCCCGGTACCACAAGACGAGTTGCGCCGCGCTCACGATGGAGCCCTGGAGGAGGAGCAGGCGCGCGATCCTGAAGCCGTCGTGACGCGGCCAGCCTCCCTGGAGGACGAGCGCCCAGGCGGCGAATGGCAGCAGCGCCCAGGCGGCGTAAAAGAGACGGGCTCCCGCGATCGTGACGGCGTCGATATCCGGTGGCAGGCGTTTGACGAGGACGTGGGACACCTGGTAGAGCCACGGGGTCGCCAGGATCATGAGGTCGCCCTTCCAGTGCCCGTTGCCGGCGTCGTGGGCCAGGATAAGGAGGGTCCCGGCCATGACGAGCGCCGTCGCCGCGGCTTGCTCCCAGCCGATCCGCTCGCTCAAGAAGCGGCGGCTCAGGATCGCCGAGTATAGGATTTCGACCTGGGAAACGACCGCGGCGGCCCCCGGGCTTGTGTAGCGCAACGCCCAGAGGTAGACGAGGGACGCCATGCCGCTGGCGAGCAAACCCACCAGAAAAAGGCTGCGGCGCACGTCGGGGGCCAGCATCCGGCGGAACCCCCCGCGCGCGATCAGGGCGGGGCTCAGCACGCACACGGCGATGAGGACGCCCGCTTCCAGGAACAAGGGGGGCTCCAGCAATCGGACTCCCGCCGAGCCCACGAGCGGCCACAGGGAGGTGACGGCCCAGGTCATCCAGATCGCGGCGACGGGGCTCATGGTAATTCAAATGATATATTATTGATTGTTCTCTCCCCATGCCTCCTCGCGAAGCCCGGCCGTCCGACTGGAAATGGCGGACCATCATCGAGCCCTTTCGGGTCAAAAGCGTCGAACCCATCGGCTTCACGACGCTTCGGGAACGGGAGAAGCTCCTCGATCGCGCGGGTTACAACCTCTTCCAGATACCCGCCGACAAGATCCTCATCGACCTGCTGACGGACTCCGGAACCGCCGCGATGTCGGCCAAGCAATGGGGCGCCCTGATGCGCGGCGACGAATCCTACGCGGGAGCGACGAGCTTCTACCGCTTCGAGCGCGTCGTGCGGGGCCTCACCGGCTACCATCACGTTCTCCCGGTCCACCAGGGGCGCGCCGCGGAAAGGGTGCTCATGGGGATCATCTGCCGGCCGGGCGCCGTCGTCATCGCCAACTCCCACTTCGACACGACCCGCGCCAACGTGGAGGCGGCGGGCGCCAGAGCCCTCGACCTTCCCGCTCCCGAGGCCTTGGACAGCGCCAAGCCCGCTCCCTTCAAGGGCGACATGGATCTCCGGGGGCTCGAGCGGGAGATTCGCGCCATCGGCCCCAAGAACATCCCCCTCATCCTCATGACGGTCACGAACAACTCCCTGGGCGGGCAGCCGGCCTCGCTTGAAAATCTCCGCGGCGTCGGCCGGATCGCCAAGCGCTGGGGCATCCCCTACTTCATCGACGCCGCGCGCTTCGCGGAGAACGCCTACCTCATCAAGCTGCGAGAGAAAGGCCAGGGCCGCAGGTCCGCTCGGGAAATCGCGCAAGAGATGTTCCGCCTCGCCGACGGCTGCCTCATGAGCGCCAAAAAAGACGCTTTCGCGAACATCGGGGGCTTTCTCGCCTTCAACGACGGCTCGCTGCTCGCGCCCGCGCGCTCCTCGCTGATCTTGGGGGAGGGTTTCCCCACGTACGGAGGTCTCGCGGGGCGGGATCTCGAGGCCATCGCCCAGGGCCTCGAGGAGGTGACCGACGAGCACTATCTCTCCTACCGCATCCGCTCGATCGAGTACCTGGCGGCGGGACTGCGCCGCGCGGGCGTGCCGATCGTCGAGCCCCCGGGCGGCCACGCCGTCTACATCGACGCGAAGCGCTTTCTTTCGCGCCTGGCGCCCCGGCTCTATCCCGCCCAGGCCTTGGCCTGCGAACTCTACCGCGTGGGAGGCGTGCGCGCGGTGGAGATCGGCTCTCTCATGTTCGGCAAGGGCGGCAAGAAGGGCTTCACGCCCGCGCCGATGGAGCTGGTGCGGCTGGCCTTTCCCCGCCGCGTCTATACCCAAAGCCACGTGGATTATTTGATCGAGGTCTTCTCGGCTCTTGCCCGCGATCGCCGATCGATCCGGGGCCTCAAGATCCTCAGGGCGCCGGCCCAGCTGCCCCACTTCACCGCCAGGCTCGCCTTGGCCTCCTAGCGCCTCCCCATGCCCGATCGCCTCCTCCTTCTTTTTCCCGACGCTCAGCTCGTCGCCCAGCTCCAGCCGCCCCTCAAATCGCGCGGTTTCGAGCCCCTGCCGGCCTTCAACGCCGCGGCGGCGATCGCCCAAATCCCGCAGGGCGAATGGGCCGCGGTCGCCGTGGACGGACAGGGCCTTTCCCTGGCCGACCGGACGAAACTCCTCGAATTGCATCGCCAGAAACCCTTCCCTCTCTTTTTCTTCCAGTCGCTCGCCTCCCTTTCCCCGGACCGCGCGCCTCTCCGGCTCCTCCCTTGGCCGCTGCCGCCGGGATTCACCGACCAAGTCCGGACGAAAAACGCTCCCGTCGTGTTCTTCACCGATCCCGATTTTTTCGCCACGAGGGCTCTCGCCGCCAAGTTCGCCGAGGAGGGCGTCTCCATCCAGAGCGTGGATTCCCCGGCGGCCCTCGGGCAGGCGCTCAAGGCGATGGCCCAAGGCGCCTCCGCCGCGCAAGCCAAGCCTTCCCACGTCGTCATCTCGAATTTTAAAGGCGATTTCGCGCAGGCTCAAGCTTTCGACGCCCAGATCACGGCCGCGATTTCCGGGGCGGTCTGCTACTTCCTCTTTCCCCTCGACCCGGCGCAGGCGGCCGCGAGAGCCGTCTCGGGAAAAAGCGTCGTCTCCCTGCGGCGCGAGGAGGCCAGGCTCTTCCCCCAGATCTTCGACCAAGGCCTCACCCTGGCGGCCCACCAGTCGCGCGTGCGCATCCTCGTCGTCGATTCCATCAAACCCGAACTCGATTTCTGCGCTCACGCTCTGCGCGCGGCGGGCTACGACGTCGAGGCGCTGATGAGCGACGAGGAGGCCGTCAAGGCGGCCGCCAAGCCGGGGAGCTTCCAGCTCGCCGTGATCGGAAGCGGCACCCTCCAATTCGCCGAGAAATTCGGCGCGCAAATGGCCCGCAAGATGCGCGAGAACGACCCGAACCTCCCCTTCATCTTCATCGTCAACGCCCTGGAGGTCCAGACGGTTCAAAAGGGCGTGCGCCAGGCCCTCGAGCTCGGCATGGAGGACATGATCATCCGGCCGATGGACTTCGAGCGCCTGCGATCCTCGGTCCAGCGCGCGATCGAGCGCCGGTTCCTCATCCTCAAAAACGAGTGGCTTCTCGAGGAGGTCACGGAAAAAAGCCGCGTCCTCGCCCAGATCAACCAGTTCCAGAAGAATTTCTTCTCGGTGGTGGCCCACGACGTCAAGAACCCCCTCACGGCCGTCATGGGCTACTCGGACATGCTGGCCTCGAAGCTCCCCTCCGAGACGGCGGAGATCAAATGGGCGGCCAACATCCAGTCCGCGGCCAGGACCCTCAATCACTTGATCTCGGACTTGGTCGACTTCGCGGCCATCGAAACCGGCAAGCTCCGCCTGACGATGGCGCCTCTCGACCTGGGCTTGGTCATCGACGAGGTCCAGGCCCGCATCGAGGTCGCGGCCAAGGCGCGCAAGATCAACTTCTCGGTCAAGAGGCCCCAGGCGCTCCCGGCGAACCTCAATGGCGACGCGATGCGGCTGGGCCAGGTCATCCAGAACCTCTCGACGAACGCGATTCAATACACCAAGGAAGGCGGGACCGTCTCGCTCGAGGTCGATGTCTCCGCCGCGGACGTCACGATCGGCGTCCGCGACAACGGCATCGGCATCTCGAAGGACGACCTCCCCCGGGTCTTCGAGCGCTTCTTCCAGACGGCGGAGGCCATGAAGATGCGCAAGGGCGGCTTCGGCCTCGGCCTCAAGATCGCCCGGGAGATCGTCCTGCGGCACGGCGGCGACATGGCGGTCGAATCCGAGCTCGGCAAGGGCTCCCGCTTTTACTTCACCCTGCCGATCCCCAAGTGACGGCGTCCGCGCTCCAGCGCCTGCTCCCTCTGGACTCCGTGGCTACCTCCTCGGCGGATCTGGCGGCCTACGGCTACGACGGGGCTCTCGAACGCGGCCGCCCCGAGGCCGTGGGCCTTCCCCGGAACGCCGAGGAGCTCTCCATGATCGTCTCCTACTGCGCCCGCGAGCGCGTCCCCTTCGTCGCCCGCGGGGCGGGGACGAACCTCTCCGGCGGCGCGATCGCCCCGCGTGGGGGCATCGGCGTCAGCCTCGCGCGCCTACGCCGGCTCCTCGCCGTCGACACCGCCCGTCTTTTCGCCCTCGCCGAGCCAGGGCTCGTCAACGGCGTCCTCCAAGCCCGCCTCCAGTCCCTGGGCTTTTTCTACGCCCCCGATCCCGCGAGCCTCAAGGTCTCGACGTTGGGCGGCAACATCGCCGAGAACGCCGGCGGCCCCCGCTGCCTGAAATACGGAACGACCACGAACCACGTCCTGGCTCTCGAGGCCTGCATGCCCGACGGGACGCTCGCCTCCTTCTCCCTCGACGACCCGGGTCCCGAGATCATGAGCCTCCTCGTGGGCTCCGAGGGGACCCTCGGGCTCCTCACGCGCGTCCGGCTCAAGATCCTCCCCGAGCCCCGGGAGATCGTCACGTTGCTCGCGGGATTCCCCTCGATCGAGGCGGCGGTCGAGTGCGTCTCCGCGATCGTGAGCCGCGGGATCGTCCCCCGCGCTCTCGAGGCCATGGACAAGGCCACGATCGAGAGCGTGGAGGCCTACGCGAAGGCCGGCTATCCCAGGACCGAGGCCGCTCTCTTGATCGAGCTCGACGGCGAGGGGGACGCCCTGCGCCTGGACGTCCAAAGAGTGGAGGAGCTCTGCCGGGAGTGCCGCGCCAGCGAGCTGCGCGTCGAGGCGCTGGCTCCCCTCCGGGAGAAGCTCTGGGAAGGCCGCCGGGCCGCTTACGCCGCCCTCGCCAGGATCGCCCCCAACGTCCTCGTCGAGGACGGGGTCGTCCCCCGCGACAAGCTCCCCGAGATCGTCCGCCGCATCCGGCTCATCGCTCGAGAATACGACATCCGTCCCGCGCTCCTCTTTCACGCCGGCGACGGCAACATCCACCCCAACATCCCGTTCGACGAGCGCGACGCCGGGCAGACCGCGCGGGTCAAGGCCGCGGGCTATGAGATCCTCAAGGCCTGCGTCGAGCTCGGAGGAAGCATCTCGGGCGAGCACGGGATCGGCACCGACAAGCGCGAAGCCATGCTCTGGCAGTTCTCGACGGCCGAGCTTCTCCTCATGGGCCGCATCCGCCGCGCCCTGGACCCCTGGGGCATCGCCAACCCGGGAAAGATCCTCCCGGATCGCCCCGAGAGGGCTTCCCCGCTTCGGCCCGCGCGGCCCCTTTCCCCCGAAGCGCGTCATATGGCCGACGCCGTGCGCGGCCTGGCCGAGCGGAAGTCCCCGATCGCGATCCGGGGGAGCGGATCGAGGCTCGCCGCCGTCCCGGAAGGCGTCCACGAGCTGCGCACGACGTCGCTTGCGAGCATCCTGGAGATCGACCGGGGCAACTACACCGTGAGAGCCGAGTCCGGGATCGCGATGGCGCTCCTCGAGCGGGAGCTCGCGGCATCGGGCTTCTCCCTAGGCGTGTCTTCCCTGGGCGGCACGCTCGGCGGCGCCCTCGCCTCGAAGGCTTGTCCTTCCCTGCGCGACGAGCTGCTGGGACTGCGCCTCCTCCTTTCCAACGGCGAGATCGTCGATTTCGGCTCGAAGACGATGAAAAACGTCGCGGGCTACGACGTGTGGCGTCTCCTCCTCGGCTCCTGGGGAACCTATGCGATCATCCTCGACGCCACGCTCAAGCTCCGTCCCAAGGCGTCGGCTCCCGCCGCTTTCCCGAAAGCCGCGCCGCCCCCCCGTCCCTTCGCCGCCAACCACTGGGCCCGGCGCTTGAAGACCGCCTTCGACCCGGGCAATCTTTTCAACCCCTGGCTCATCGAGCCCTTATGATTTCTCCCGCCGCGGACGCCGACGGCCCCCCTAAAATCCTTTCCGTCACGGAGCTTGCCTGGCGCCTGCGCCGGACGATCGAGGAGGCGGTCCCTTCCCTGTGGGTCGAGGGAGAGATCTCGAACTGGCGCGTCTATGCCGGCCACGCCTATTTCACGCTCAAGGACGAGCAGTCCGCCATCCGGGCGGTGCTTTTCCGCGACAAGGCCGAAGCCTTGGCCTTCGAGCCCAAGGACGGGCTCAAGGTGCTCGTCTGGGCCCGCCTATCCCTCTACGCCAAGCGCGGGGACATCGAGCTTGTCGCGCTCTCGATGGAACCCCGGGAAAAGGGCGCCCACTGGCTCGCTTTCGAGCAGTTGAAGGCGAAGCTCGCCGCGGAAGGGCTTTTTGAAGGCTCGCGGAAAAAACCCCTTCCCCCCTATCCCGCGACGGTCGGGCTCGTCACCTCAATCGAGGGCGCGGCGGTGCGCGACATGCTCTCGGTGCTCCGCCGGCGCTGGGAGGGCCTGCGCGTCCTCATCTACCCCGTGCGCGTTCAAGGCGAGGGCGCGCCGGAGGACATCGTCCGAGCGCTCCGACACTTCAACCGGGAGCTCCCGGAAACGGACCTCCTTCTCGTCGGACGCGGCGGAGGCTCCTGGGAGGATCTCCAGGCCTTCAATACGGAGCCCGTCGCGCGGGCGATCGCGGCCTCGCGCATCCCGGTCGTCTCCTGCGTGGGCCACGAGACCGACACGACGATCGCCGATTTCGTCGCGGACGTGCGCGCGCCGACCCCCTCCGCCGCGGCCGAGCTCGCGGTGCCGGAGAAAAGCGCGCTGCTGGCGGGCCTGAGGGATCTCGAGGTCCGCATGCGCCGGGCCGTGGAGCGGCGGCTTTCCGAGCTGGAGACGAGGCTCTCCCAGGCAAGCGGCCGGGCCTTCTGGAAAAGCCCCGAGCGGCTCTTCGAGAACGCCTTGCGCCGGCTCGCGGAGATCGCCAAGGAGCTCGATCGCGCGATCGAAGAGCGGCTTTCCGCGGCGGAGCGGGCTCTGGCGCTCTCGGCCCAGAAGCTCCACGCTTTCAGCCCCCTCAAGGTCCTCTCCCGCGGCTATGCGATCGCGGAGAA
>DAHVWT010000060.1 GCA_027327915.1 Elusimicrobiota bacterium | reverse complement strand
TGCGGGATCGTGGGACTCAAGCCCACCTACGGGCTTGTCTCCCGTTATGGGCTCGTCGCCTTCGCCTCGTCCCTCGACCAGATCGGCCCCTTTTCCCGCACGGTCGAGGACTCGGCCCTGCTTCTCGACGTCATCGCCGCGAAAGACCCGCGCGATTCCACGTCGAAGGCGGCGCCCCGCGGGGGCTACGCGGAAGGCCTCGATGCCGGCGTCAAGGGCCTGCGCATCGGCCTTCCGCGCCAGTATTTCGAGGCCCAGGGCTCGGACCCCGAGGTCGTCGCCAACGTCCAGGAAGCCATCCGGGCTCTCGAGGCCGCCGGCGCCGTCGTGGCCGAGGCGAGCCTGCCCCACACCGACTACGCGGTCAGCACCTACTATCTGATAGCCCCGGCGGAGGCGAGCTCGAACCTCGCTCGCTTTGACGGGGTCCGCTACGGCTTCTCGGAAAAAACCGCTCCGGATCTCGCCTCCCTCTACGAGGAGAGCCGCGGCACCGGCTTCGGGGCCGAGGTCAAACGCCGCATCATGCTGGGGACCTACGCGCTGTCGGCCGGCTACCACGATGCCTATTACGAGAAGGCCAACCGCGTCAGAACGCTGATCCGCCGCGATTTCGAGGAGGCCTTCGAGTCCTTCGACCTCCTCGCGGCCCCGACCTCGCCCGTGCCGGCCTTCCCGATGGGAGAACGCATGAAGGACCCCCTCTCGATGTACCTGGCGGACATTCTGACGATCCCGGCCAATCTGGCGGGGATTCCGGGAATATCCGTTCCCTCCGGACTCACCTCGAAAGGGCTGCCCGTGGGGCTCCAGCTCCTCGCGCCGGCGTTCGCGGAGAAGACGCTCCTGCGCGCCGCCTTCGCCCTCGAGTCCGCCCGCCCATTTCCGCGCCTCGGCTCTAACGACTAACATGCGCGCTCCGGCAGCCACGAAGGAATTCTCCGCGGGCGGCGTCGTCAGCCGTGGGGAAAAACTCCTTCTCATCCGCGCGCGGAATCTTCGCGGCGAGGAGGTCTGGACCTTTCCCAAAGGCCATCTGGAGCCCGGGGAAGGCCCCGAGGAGGCGGCCTTGAGGGAGGTCGAGGAGGAGACGGGCTGGCGCTGCCGCATCCTGCGCCCCTTGCCGACCGCGCGCTACCGGTTCCAACGACAGGGCTTCCCCGTCGCCAAGGAAGTACGCTGGTATTGGATGCGGCCCGTGGAAAAGACCGGCCTGCCGGATGCCCGGGAGATTCTCTCCGCCCGCTGGTCTTCCCCCGCGGACGCGGGGGAAAAACTCGTCTATCCCGGCGACTTGAACCTTCTCAAGGCCTGGAGTTCCCTTCAATGAGCGCCCCGTGGGAGATGATCTGCGGGCTCGAGGTGCATGTCCAACTCGCGACGCGCTCGAAGCTGTTCTGCTCCTGCGGCACGGACGGCTTCGGCGCCTCTCCCAACAGCCGCATCTGCCCCGTCTGCACCGGCCAACCGGGAGTTCTCCCCGTCCTCAACGGCGAGGCCGCCAAACTCGCGGTCAAGGCGGCCTTGGCGCTCGGCTGCGAGATCCGCGATGAATCGATCTTCGCCCGGAAGAACTATTTCTACCCCGACCTTCCCAAGGCCTACCAGATTTCCCAATACGAAAAGCCCCTGGCGGAAAACGGCGCGCTCGCCGTCGCCGCCAAGGACGTCCCCTCCAAGACCGTCGGCCTCCAGCGCATCCATATGGAGGAAGACGCCGGGAAGCTCCTTCACGCCATCGGTTCCGAGGAGCTCGACTATTCCCTCGTCGACTTCAATCGCGCCGGCATTCCCTTGGTGGAGATCGTCTCCAAGCCCGATATCCGCTCCTCGCAGGAGGCCTACGCCTATCTCCAGGCTCTTAAGGAAATCCTCCAGTTCGCCGGGGTCTCCCGTTGCGATATGGAAAAGGGCGAAATGCGCGTCGACGCCAACATTTCCATGCGCAGGACCGGCGAGCCTTTCGGCACCCGCGTCGAGATCAAGAATCTCAACTCCTTCAAGGCCGTGCGCGACGCCCTCGACTATGAAAGTCGGCGCCAAACCGCCGCTCTCGAAAAAGGCGCGCGCGTCGTCCAGGAAACCCGGCTCTGGGACGCCGACGCCCAGGCCACGGCGCCCATGCGCAGCAAGGAGGAGGCCCACGACTACCGCTACTTCCCCGATCCGGACCTCCCCCCTCTTCGCACGCCTCGTTCACTCGTGGAGGCGATGCGCCGCGAGCTTCCCGAGCTCCCCGAGGCCCGGCGCCGGCGCTTCGTCGAGGAATACGGCCTCTCCAACTCCATCGCCGAGGTCCTGACGAGCTCCAGGGAAATGGCCGATTACGTGGACGCCGTCGCCGCGATCACGAATCCCGTAACCGCGACACCCGTCGCCGGCAACCTAATCGCGACCGTTTTGCTCGGCATTTTGTCCGAGCGGAATCTTGATCTTTCCCGGTGCCTCGAAAGCGTCCCGCCGGAGTCCCTGGGAAAGCTCACCCTGATGATCGCCGACGGCCGTGTTTCCAAATCCATGGGCAAGGACATCCTGGCCGAGATGCTGGCTTCGGGCCGCAGCCCCGAGGAGATTCTCAGGGACAGCGGCGGCGGCCAAGTGCAAGACGTCGCGCAGCTCGCGCAATGGGTCCGGGCCGCGATCAAGCAGAGCCCGAGGGCCGTCGCGGACGTCAAGAGCGGCAAGGAACGGGCCATCGGCGCGATCGTCGGCGCCGCGATGAAGCTCTCGCAAGGCAAGGCCAATCCCGCCATCCTCAACAAGCTCATCAAGGAGGAGATCTTAAAATGACGACGCCCGCACGCAACGGCGGCAAAAGCGCCCACGACGGCCGCGGCGCCAAAAAACGATCTATTTTTAATGCCGCCATGGCCGCCGTGGCCATGGCCGCCGTGGCGGCCACGGCTGATGCTTATGATTCCGTCCAGAATCTTTCGCCTCTGTCGCTCGCCTCGATGAAGCGCCCGGTGGCCGCCGCCGCCTCGCATGACACCCTTTATATCCTCGACGGGAAGGCCGATGAACTATTTCTCGCCGGCTTTTCCGGCGCCCCCCTCAAAGCCGCGCCGGAGACCGGCCTCGACTCCCCCCGGGACGTCGCCTTGTCCGAGGAAGGGCGCGTCTACGTCGCCGACACGGGCAACGACCGCATCGTCGTATTCGACCGGACGGGCCAACGCGCGGGGACGATAGGCCATTCCGGCTCCGAGCCCGGGGCTCTCAAGTCGCCGGAGTCCGTCGCCGTCGGGTCCGACGGCCGGCTCTACGTCGCCGACACGGGCAACGACCGCGTCCAGGTCTTCGCCCCCGGAGGCATCCTTCTCTACGCCTTCGGCCAGTCGGGCAAGGAACCCGGCGCCTTCGACTCTCCCTCGAAGGTCGCCGTCGATCTCTCCGACGATATCTACGTCATCGACCGCTCCGGGCGCCGTCTCCAGAAATTCGACCCGCAAGCCCGGCTGCTCGCCAGCGTCGACTTGGAGGAACGATTCCACATCCGCGCCGTCGACGTCGCGATTGACCCTTTCGGCTTCGCCTATCTCCTCGACGAGGATCAAGGAATCCTCGTCGAGCTCGACAGCCATGGACAATTTTCCGGACGCCTGGGCTCGCGCGGAGATGGTCCGGGCCAGTTCCTGAAACCGAGGGGCCTCGGCCTCGCTCCGGACGGGATGCTCTTCGTCGTGGACACGGGCAACAAGCGCCTGGACCGGTTCGTCTTGACGAACCGTCAGAAGGCTAGGTTCCTGGCGCCCAATCCCGCGACCAAGATGCTCGTCACGGGGCCGAGCCGATCCATCTCCGAGACCGCGGGCCCGCTCGCGGCCCTGGGTCCGGACCTCCTCTTTGCTTATTTGCCGCGGGACGGGCGTTTCTCAGTCCTGGAATCGAGCGGACCGGCATCTTATTTTGGAAGCCGCGGCGGCGGCCAGGGGCAGACCCGATTATCGCATGGCGTCGCGGCGAGCGCCAAGCTCGGAGTTTACGCGACGGATGCGGATGCCGGGAAGCTCCAGCATTTCACCCTCGAAAACGGAAGCTATACCTGGACGGCCGATACGGTCCATTGCACGGGCTGGTGGCATTGTCTTTTCGGCGGGGGCGACGCGGGCCGCCTCGTTCGTCCCAGGGGCGTCGCGATCAACGATCAAGGGACGGTTTACGTCGCGAACTCCGGAGACCACCGCGTGGACGCCTTCAACCCGGATGGGGTCTTTCTCTTCTCGATCGGCCCGGATAACGTCGGGCCGGAAAGGCTCCAGGAGCCGACGGCCGTCGCGTGGGACCCGGCGGGGTTCATTTACGTCGCCGACCGAGGACTGAAAAAAATCCTCAAATGCGGCCCCAGCGGCCAATTCCTGAGGAGCTTTGGCGGCTCGGGAACCGCCGCCGGACTGTTCCTAGAGCCGAGCGCCCTGGCTTTCGACGGGCGCGATTACCTCTACGCCCTCGACTCCCGTCTCAAGCGCGTCTCCATTTACTCGACGGCCGGCCAATGGATGACGGATCTGTTTTCTCCCGGCCGCTCTCCCAATGAGATCTCCCGTCCTCGAGGGCTCGCCGTCTTGGGCTCGCTTCTCGCGGTCTCGGACGCGGACCGGGTCGCGTTCTTTTCCCTCCATCCCGAGATCGCCGCTCCCGTCCTGGCCTCGACCTCCGCCGTCTCGGGAACCGCCGTTCTGGCGTGGCACGACACCCAAAACCGCTGGGCGCTGCGCTACCACGTCGCGCGCTCGACGATCTCTTGGGGTCCCTTCGCGGAAGTCGGCGTCTCGCCGGGACGATCCTTCGAGGACGAAGCGCCGGAGACCGGCATCACCTACTATTACCGATTCGCGACCGAGGCCCTCACCGGAGATCTGGGCCCTTGGTCGAACCCCGTCGCCGTCTTCATCCCCGTTCCGACGAACCGCCCTCCCGTCGATATCAGCTCCGTCGTCCTCAGCGACATTTTTCCCGCCAACTACAAGTGGTACCTCTCGCACCCCCTGGGGTCCGCCGTCGTTTCCAACCATAGCCGCGTCGCCTACCAGGATCTCAAGCTCTCGTTTCGGATCAGGGATTTCATGGACTTCGGCGCCGACACGGAAATCCCGAAGATCCGCCCCCATCACAGCGAGACCATCCCGCTTATCCCGACTCTTAACAACACGATTCTCGGCGTGACCGAGGCGACGCCGGTGCAGACGGAGCTCACCCTGACCTATTTCCAAGACGGCAATAAAACGACCCTCTCCTTGGCCAAGCCCCTGCGCGTCTATTCGCGCAACGCGATCACCTGGAGGAATCCGGCCCGCATCGCGAATTTCGTGACCCCGCAGGACCCGCCGATCGTGGAGTTCGCTCGGCGGACTCTTCTCGAGGCGCCGCGCGCGCCCGCCGGCAAAGCCGGCGCCTTCAACCCCGACATCATCGCGGCGATGCGCCTGTGGGACGCCCTGAGCGCCATGGGCGTTAGATTTTTCTCAAGCCCGACCAACCCCTACGATCAGATTTCCACGAACACGAGTTATCCCGTCGACTACACGCAATTCCCGCGGGAGACCCTCAAGCGCCTCAGCGGTCAATGCGACGATCTCACCACGTTGATGGGCTCCCTGCTCGAAAGCATTCATATCCCCGTTGCCATCCTCGACTACCCGGGGCATATGGCCCTTCTGGTGGACACCGGGGTCTCGGACACGATCGAAACGGGACTCCCCGAGGACAAGCTCGTGAGCTTTCACGACGAGCAGTGGATTCCGATCGAGATGACGCTGATCGGCAAGGCGCCTTTCCTCGAGGCGATCTCCAAGGCGGCGGATGATTATCGCGCCCAGAACCGCGACAACCAAGCGCGCATCATCGACCTTCAGGACGCTTGGCGGGAGTTCGAGCCGGCGACGCTGCCTGAAACCGCCTGGAGGCCCGAAGCTCCGCCCTTGAAGGCGCTCCAGGCTCTCGCGGCGAAGGACATCCAGGACCTCTGGACTCTCCACTACCGCTCCACGAAGACGCGTCTCCTCGACCTCATCAAGGCCGACCCCGACTACGTTCCGGCGCGCGTCGACCTGGGACGCCTTGAATGGGAGGATGGGCATGCCGCGCAAGCCCGGGAGCAGTTCAAGGCGATCCTGTCTCGATCGCCCGCCGACGCGGCCGCCCTCAACGCCCTCGGCAATATCTCCTTCCTGCAAGGCAGGTACGCCGAGGCGAGGGCGTACTATCTGAAGGCCGCCGCGTCGGATCCGAAGAACGCCGACATACGCATGAACATGCTCAAGACGGACCTCCATCTCAAAAACCGCGCCGACGCCCGGGAAGACGCAAGAAAGGCGTCGGCTCTCGACCCCGGCCTCAAGTCCGCGGCGGAAGCCATTCTGCTCAAGCTCAAGGAGTCATGACATGAACAAACCCCTCATGGCCGTTGTCGTCGTCGCCGCATGGGCCGTCGTTGCCGCCGCGCCCGCCCTCGCGGCCGATCCCAAAGCAGGCGCCGCCGCCTCGGACATTCTTTCCTGGTTCCAACGCCTCGAGGCGGGCCTGAGCTCGTCTTTGCTGGGGAGCTCTCTCCAGACTCGGGAGGACGCGGCGGCCGTGGCGTCCGTCCGCGCGGCTCCCCAGAGCGCCTCCGACGCCGAGTCCCCCGCCTGGATCGGCGGCATCCGCTACGAAAGGCTCGCCGAAACGAAAAAGGAGAAAAAGGAGCTGGCGGGGGCCGTCGATCTCGTCGTGCAAGGGCGTATCAAAGAGGGCTCCGCCGCTCTCGAGGCCTTCGAGAAGGCCCATCCCAAAAGCCCCTACATGAAGGACGCCATGGAAGCGCGGCGCAAGATCGAGGACCTCGAGAAGCAAGCCCCGAAGAAAGAGGGTCCGACCGCCGCCTCCGCCGCGCCCGCGAGCGGCCCCGCTCCCAATCCGAAGGCTACGGTCGCGCCCGCGGCGAAATAACGGCCGGGCCGGGCGAGTCCAAGGCGAGCGCGGGGGGAAGTCTTTGTTCGGACTTCCCTCCGCCCCGCGCACGAACCAGCGCCATGACAGACGCTCTAAGCGATGTTTTCGACAATTGTCCACCAGCCGGCCTCCACGCGATGGCGACGACACCGTTCGCAAACGTCAATCCGTCCGTCAGGCCCGACATAGGATTCCATGGCCTTCGTCGGCCCGCCCGCCGTATCGGCACAAATGTCGAAGACGCGCTCTCTGCACTTGCCTTCGAACACCTCCTTCATCCTAACCAACGTCATTTTTCTGAGTTGCATTGGCTTGCCCCCCTCTACCTATATATACAGTTGGAACGCCTAGTTTCGAGCGGGGATAATGACCCTATAATCTCGATCCCCTCTCAAGAACGCGCTGGGGCCGGTCAAACCGGCAAATTACAAATTAGTAGGTAATCCTACTAATTTGTTGACAAGGTCGGCCTTTCTGCTACAATAAAAGCCCATGAAGCTCTATTTAAGACCGATGACCCGGCAACTCCTGGAACGCCTCCGCGAGCCCCAGCGGCTTTTGCAGATTCTGGTCGGCCCGCGGCAGGTGGGCAAGACGACGGCGATCGGCCAAGCGGCTCAAATGCTGCGCCGCAAGGGTTTCTCCATTGCCTCGGCCAACGCCGACGCGCTGGCCTCTCCCCCCCGGGCTTGGATCGCCGAGCACTGGCACAAAGCCGCCGCCCTGGCAAGATCGGGCAAGCCCGCCCTGCTCGCCTTCGACGAGCTTCAAAAAATCCCCGGTTGGAGCGAGATCGTCAAGAAGGAGTTCGACGCCAGCCAGCGGCTGCGCCCCTCGCAAAGGCCCCGCGTCGTGATCTCGGGCTCCTCAGCGCTGATGGTGGAGAAGGGGCTGACGGAAAGCCTCGCCGGCCGCTTCGAGCTTATACGCTTCCCCCATTGGGGCCTGGCCGAGGAATCCGACGCCTTCCGCGTCGGGCTTGACCGCTACGTCGCCTTCGGCGGCTACCCCAGGCTGCGCGAATTCGCCTCGGACGGCGAGCGCTTCCTCGAATACGTGCGCGACTCCATTATAGAGCCCGTGATCGGCAAGGACATCCTCCTCCTGCACCCCGTGGAAAAGCCGGTCCTTCTCAGGCGGCTCTTCGAGTTCGCCTGCCATCATCCCGCGGAGATCGTGTCCCTCCAGAAAATGCTCGGCCAATTGACGGAGCAAGGCAACGTCACGACGATCGCGAACTACCTCGACCTGCTCTCCAAGGCTTTCCTGATCTCCCCTCTTCAGAAATACAGCCCGGAGATCCTCCGCGTTCGCTCTTCGAGCCCGAAATTGATCGTCCTCGCGCAGGCGCTTATCGCGGCGGTCCAAGGCCGCACGGCCACAGACCTCCTCAAGGACCGCGAGCGTTGCGGGCGCTGGGCCGAAAACGCGGTCGGAGCTCACCTCCTAAGGTCCGGGTTTGAAGTCTTCTATTGGCGCAACCGCGACGAGGAAATAGACTTCGTCGCGCGGCGCCGCGGGACCGTCTGCGCCATCGAGGTCACGGTCTCCGCCAAAAAGCGCGGCACCGCCCCGCTTCGGCGCTTGGCGACGAAGCTTGGCATCTCAAGGACCCTCGCAGTCGGCCCGGGCGGCGTCGATCTTGGCGACTTCCTCAAGACGGACCCTGCCGCTTGGATGGATGATGCGAATCAAAAGCGGTGACGAGGCCGCTCACGAGCAGTAGAGCGATTCTCCGACGGAGGATGCGGGAAGCGGGCGTAACGACATTGGGATTGGCCAATAATGCTCCTTGTTCCCAAAGAGCTGCGCGGCCGTCCCGCGTTGTAGTCGACCCTCCAATCCTCGATTATTCTCCTGGCATCGTCGAGCGTCTCAAAGAGATGCCCGCTTCCAGACACACCTGCCGCGCCAACCCTGCAAACAGAAGCAGTCCGCCCCACGGCGTCACCGCCTTCCCCGTGAACGTTACGCCTATTTCTTCCCGGCCCAGCAATGATGTGGCTTGATATGCTATCGCCTCGCACCTCCTGTCCTCACAACAGTATTCTAGCGAGGCGATGCTTCGTTTTACGAGGGGCTTTGGAGCGGCCTTTCGGCCGCCAACTGAATTTTTCAGTCTCACTACCGAACCGGACGGACGCGGCGCAGGCGCTCGACGAGCTTCGTCGTTGAATAGCCTTTTTTGAGGGGGAGTAGCGCCACGCGGCCGGCGTAGTGGACGCCGGCCACTTGCGAAGGGGAGTAATCGGCGCCCTTGACGAGCACGTCGGGCCTCAAGCGCCGGATCAAGGCCTCCGGCGTCTTTTCTCGGAAACCCACGATCCAGTCCACCGCCGCAAGCCCCTCCAAGACCGCCGCCCTGTCCTTAAAGGGGTTGATGGGGCGGTCCGGCCCCTTCCCGAGCATCCGCACCGAGACGTCCTCGTTGAGGCCCAGGATCAGGATGTCGCCAAACGCCCGCGCCCGGGCGAGGAGATCGACGTGGCCGGGATGAAGGATGTCGAAGACGCCGTTGGTGAAAACGACCCGTTTTTCCGCCCGCGCCCAGGAGCGGCGCAGGGCAAGAAGCCGCGGGAGGCTAGTGCGCTTTCGGCGCATCCGGGAACAGTGCCTCCTCGATGAGGCCGCACCAGATTTGGATGATCGTGATGTGGGCTTCCTGGATGCGCGCGACGACGCCGGACGGCACGCGCACGCAGAGATCCGCCAAATCCTTGAGTTTGCCCCCCGACTTTCCCGTCAGGGCGACGACCGTGAGGCCCAGCCGCCGCGCCTGGGCCGCGGCCTTGAGGACATTGGGCGAATTTCCCGAAGTCGAGATCGCGACGGCGACATCGCCGGGCTTGGCGTGGGCCGAGAGCTGGCGGGCGAAAACCTCGTCGAAGCCGAAATCATTGCCGATCGAGGTGATATCCGCCTGGTTCGCGGTCAGCGCCACGGCGGGAAGCGGCGGGCGGTTGCGCTCGAAGCGCCCGACGAGCTCGTCGGCGAAGTTCTGGGCGTCGCAGGAGGAGCCGCCGTTTCCGAAGCTCAGGATCTTGCCGCCCTTCCGGTAGGCCTCGATGAAGCGGGCGGCGGCCGCCTCGATGACGCCGATTTCGGCCGCGGTCTCGGCGATCGTCCGGCTCGATTCGAGAAGCTGCGATTTAATTTTTTCGGCCGACGCGGATGGGGTTCGTGGCGCCATGGCTTGCCTCCGTCGAAGCGTGGTTGAGCTTTTCCGCGTAATGGGTGTCGAAACGCCCCTCTTGAAACGGGGCCTGGTCGAGCACCATGCGATGAAAGGGAATCGTCGTGCGGATTCCCCCGATCTCGAATTCGTCGAGGGCGCGCCGCGATCGGGCGATCGCCTCCATTCTCGATGGCGCGTGGACGACGAGCTTCGCGATCAGGCTGTCGTAATAGCTGGGGACGGTGTAGCCGGGGTAGATGTGCGTCTCGACCCGGACGCCCGGCCCGGCCGGAAGCCAGGCCGATTCGATGAGCCCGGGGCAAGGGGCGAAGCCTCGTTGCGGGTCTTCCGCATTGATGCGGTGTTCGATGGCATGAGCGCGGATCTCCGAGGCTCGATCCTGGCCGAAGCCGAGGGGCTCTCCGGCCGCCAGGCGGATCTGGGTCCCTACGAGGTCGATTCCCGAGACGAGCTCCGTGACGGGATGCTCGACCTGCAGGCGCGTGTTGACCTCGATGAAATAGAAGCTCCCGTCCGTGTCGAGAAGGAACTCGACGGTGCCCACGTTCGTGTAGCCGGCGGCTTTCGCGAGGCTGATCGCGGCTTGCTGCATGCGCCGCCGGGTCTCCGGAGTCAACGCCGGCGACGGCGATTCCTCCAGAAGCTTCTGATGCCTCCTTTGAAGCGTGCAGTCCCGCTCCGGGAAAGCCACGACGTTGCCTTGGAGGTCGCAAGCGATCTGAATCTCGACATGCCTGGGGCTCTCGATGAGCTTCTCGAGATAAACCGACCCGTCCTTAAAGGCCGATTGCGCCTCGTTCTGGGCCAGCTTGATCTGGGAGGCCAGGTCCTCGGGAGACCGGACCATGCGAAGGCCTTTGCCGCCTCCTCCAGCGGCGGCCTTGATCATGACGGGGAATCCCACCGCGCGGGCGGCTTCCAAGAAATCGTTTCCCAAAAGCCCCTTCGTCCCGGGAACGACGGGAACCCCGGCCTCCCGAGCCAGCGTCTTGGCCGTGGTTTTATGGCCGAGTTTGCGGATGGCGTCCGACTTGGGGCCGATGAAGGAGAGTCCCGCTTCCGCGCAGGCCGCGGCGAATTCGGCGTTCTCGGAGAGAAAGCCGTAGCCGGGATGGACGGCGTCCGCGCCCGTCATCTTCGCGGCGCTCAGGATCGCGTCCACATTGAGATAGCTCAAGGTCGCGGGCGCGGGGCCGATCGCGACGGCCTCGTCGGCCCGTCCCACCGCCGCATGTAGGCGCCGCAGCAACCAATCCTCCAAGCCGATGCGGCGCGCGTCCTCACCCCAATCCCCGGGGTCGAGGGCCGCCTGGGTGGCCGGGATCACAACCCGCACCCGCGAGG
>DAHVWT010000005.1 GCA_027327915.1 Elusimicrobiota bacterium | reverse complement strand
GGGAAGTATTTTATGCCATGGCTGAGCCGGATGCCGGCGTCGGCGAAGTTTTCATGGATTCCTTTCGGCTGGGCTTTGGTGGCAAGGCCGGGATTGTCGCGAGCCTGGGCGGAAGGCTGCGCGTGAAAATCGAGGGCGACGATTTTGGCTACGTCGCTGGCGACCGACGCCCCGACTGGAAAGCCCTCTTCGAGAGTTCCTATGAATTAAACACGAATAGCGCCCTGAGGGTCATGGTCGACCGCCGTGGGCTCTACAGGGAAGTCAAGCTGAGTTTTTTGCGCTACCTCAACCCCTTCAGATGAACTTGACGCGCTCCGTGGCGGCCGTTTCCGTCAGCGCTATCTTTGTTTCGGGGTGCACCCGTCTCTTTTTTTATCCCGACCGAAGAATCCATGACCGGCCGGAGAGGTTCGGGCTTGCCTACGATACGCCGCGGCTTAAGTCCGCGGATGGGACGCTCATCACGGGCATCTTTTTTCATTCTCCGATCCATCCCGCCAAGGCGACGGTCGTTCACTTCCACGGAAACGGCGGCAACATAACCTCGCAATGGGGGTTTTCCGCGTGGCTCGCGCGGGAAGGCTTCAACGTTTTTATTCTGGATTACCGCGGCTACGGCGCTTCTAAGGGAAGGCCGTCCGAGTCGGGTGCCGTCGAAGACGCCGTCGCCTCCCTGCGTTATGTCCGAGGGCGGCCCGACGTGAATCCGGAGAAAATCATCGTCTTCGGCCAAAGCTTGGGGGCCGCAATCGCGGTCGCGGCGGCGGCCCTTTCGCCCAATGGCGTCCGGGCCGTCGTCCTTGAATCCCCATTCGCTTCCTACCGTTCGATCGCCAGAGAGAAGCTTTCCGAGTTTTGGCTCACCTGTCCCATCCGCTGGCCGCTGTCTTTTCTTGTCTCCGACCGCTACCGCCCCTCCCGGATGATCCGGCTCCTGCCGCACGTGCCGGTGCTCATCGTCCACGGCAGTTCCGACAAAATCGTCCCCTACGCGGAGGGGGCCAGGCTTTATGAGGCGGCGCGGTCCCCCAAGGAGCTCTGGACCGTCCCTGGGGGACGCCACGTCCAGGCTTTCACGGTCCACGGCGCGAAGTTCCGTCCCCGCCTCATTCGATTCCTGGACCGTGCCCTCGCGGTTCCTCCGGGCGCCCCGCGCGGCAGTTGAACTACCCCGCGGCCGTCGGAAATAGGCATGGTGTCACCGATTTTCCAGGGACGGCCCTTTAAGGCCTGGCTCCTCGTGACGGGTTAATTGACAGGCTCGTCTATATCAGCTTTTGTTGTAATTGAGCCAAAAGTTGATTTCGTTGGCGAGGACGCTGTTCAGATCGGGCATGGATACGTTATCAAACGTCTTTTGGCCGGCGATGCCGTCAATCGAGCCGTTCCCGTGAACAACGCAGGAGTCGGCGGCAAGGAGGACTCTTTCCTGGCCTGTCGGAATGCCGAAGAAGCGGGTAACGCCGTCGCCATAGACTTCGAACTTTATTTCGGCGGTTGAGAATCTATAATTATTTCCTTCCACGTCGCCGGTGACCCTGATGCAGTGCTGCGCGTCGGTCGCTCGGCCCGTCATCTCGACGTCGTCGGCGTTCACGCAATACCAGCCGGCAGACCGCGGGCGGCCTTGCTTGTTATAGATCTCAGCCGCGACGGTGGCGAGCCGCCGGAGTTGGGCGGCGCTAATCAACGCGTCCCGCCGTGGCGGGAGGGGGACGACCGGGTTTGTTGGCGCCGGCGAGGCGGAAATGAGGCCGGCGGGGGGCGTGATTTTGGCCCGAGCCGCCGCGCGCATCGCGTCCGAGGCGCCTACCGCAGCGCTTTCCAGGCTGCCGCCCGCCCAGCCGAAACTCGCGTTGATCGTCACCGCCAGAACCGTCAAGAGAGCCTTTTTCATTCCGATTGTCTCCACGCTGAATCGACTTCGCTTATTTCCACCACAACCGCATGTATCATATCACGGACTTCTCCGAAGCGTAAGTGTCTTTCGGGTGGAGGATGTATGGGCCGAAGGGCCCAGATCCAAGCGCCTTGAGAAGCGCGCGCTTCTCGGCGGAGAGGGGGACGAGCGGCGGACGCAGGACGTCCCTGGAAAGACCCCTCAAGGCCAGGGCGGCCTTGAGAGGGATTGGGTTTGACTCCAAATAGAGGGCCTTGACGGCGGGAAGCATCCCGAGATGGAGCTCGCGCGCCCGCCTGAAGTCGTCGCCGAGCGCCGCCCGATAAAGCTCCACGACGCTTTCCGGCGCGAGATTGGACAGGACGCTCACCGCCCCGCGGGCGCCGATGGAGAGCATGGGGAGGATCAGGGAGTCGTCTCCCGCGAGCAGGGAAAAGCCGGGCGGCGCGAGGCGCAGGATCTCGCTTGCCTGATCGAGGCTTCCCGAGGATTCCTTGACGGCGACGATGCGGGGAATCTCCCGGGCCATGCGGGCCGCCGTCTCGGGCTCGATGTTGACCGCCGTCCGGCCTGGAATGTTGTAGACGATGATCGGAATCCGAGTGGCCCTGGAGATGGAGGAGTAATGGGCGACGATGCCGCGCTGGGGCGGCTTATTATAGGAAGGAGCGGTGACAAGAAGCGCCCGCGCTCCCGCGGACTGGGCTCTTTTCGCGAGCCGGACGGCCGCCGCCGTGTTGTTGACGCCCACCCCGGCGATCACGAGGAGCCTGTCTCCGGCTTGCGCGACGGCGGCGCGGATGAGGGCCGACAGCTCCTCGGGTTCAAGCGCGCTCCCCTCTCCCGTCGAGCCGCCGATCACGACTCCCGCCACGCCTCCGGCGGCCTGCCGGCGCATCAGCCGGCGGAAAGCGGGGAGGTCGAGGGAGAAGTCGGATCGAAACGGCGTCGCGAGCGCGGTAAAGACGCCGGCGAGGGGCGTGGGCATCCGGCGGGCGCTCACAGGCGGATGCTTCCTTGATAAACGGTCCGCGCCGGGCCTTCAAGCCACAACGCGGCGGGATCGCCCTCTGTCCCGAAATGGACCCGAAGACGGGCCCCGCTTTTGACGCGGACGGAGACGGGGGGGCGGCATTTTTCGAGATGGAGACCGACCAGCGCCGCGGCGGCCGCGCCCGTCCCGCAGGCGAGCGTCTCGTCCTCGACGCCCCGCTCGTAGGTGCGCAAGGCGATTTCCCGGCGTCCGAAGGCGACGAAGTCGGCGTTCGTTCCCTCCGGCTTGAACAGGGGATGGCGCCTGAGGGCGCGGCCGATCTCATGGACGGGAAACCGGCTCAAATCGGCGGCTTCGACGACCGCGTGGGGGACTCCCGTGTTGACCGAGTAGACCGCGAGGCGGCGGCCGCCGATCAAGAGGTTGCGCGGTCCGGACACGGCGCCGACAACGGGCATCCGGATCGCGACGCGCTCGCGCCCCACGATCCGGGCCCGCAGCTCTCCGGCCAGGGTGAGCAGGGTGAATTCGCGGGTCTTCGTGCGGCCGCTTTGGCGCGCCCACCACGCCGAGCAGCGCGCGCCGTTGCCGCAGAAGGCCTCGGAGCCGTCGGCGTTGAAATAACGCATGCGCGGCGCGCCGCGCCCGCTGAGGCTTAAATGGATGAGTCCATCCCCGCCGATTCCCTCGCGCCGGTCGCAAAGCCGCTTCGCCAGGGCCGCGAGCCCCAACCGCGCCGGAATGGGGTGTCCGTTTTGCCGGAGGGCGGCGTCGAGGAGGATGAAGTCGTTGCCGGCCCCGGACATCTTGGCGAATCGCAGTGTCAACGGTCGCCCCACTCCTTAAGAATCTTTTTGGATATGGAGGCCACAAAGGGCGTCTTTTTGCCGAAGGACGCGGCGAGCTGGAGCTCCCGGCGCGCCGCCCCGAGATGTCCGAGGCTTTTATCCGCCATGGCGGCGACCCAGAGGGCCAAGGAGTCGCGCGGATCCGTTTTGAGGAGTTTTCGCGCTTCCCGGAGGGCCTCGGGCGCCTTGTGGTCCTCGAGCAGCCAGAGACCCAGGGCCCGACCCAGGGCGGGGTCGGCGTTCCGGCGCCCGCGGGCTTCCCGCAGGGCGGCGATGGCCTCTTGGAGGCGGCCGCGGGAGCGCTGGATGAGCGCCAGGTCGAGGAGCGTGGAGGCGTCCTGGCGGAGAGCCAGGGCCTTTTCAACGGCCGCTTTCGCCTCATCGAAACGTCCCGATTCCGAGAGAACCTCGGCGTAGAGCCTCCAGACATCGGGGTTTCGAGCCTGGGAGGGGTCTTTGAGGGCGAGGCGGCAATTGTCGGCGCTGCGACCGTAATATCCAAGGGCCTGCTGCGTTTTCGCCAGCCCCAGGCGCGCCTCGGCGGAGTTGGGGGCGTTCTTGAGGACGCCTTCAAACACGGGCCGGGCCAGATCCGGGAGATCCGAGCCGCGCAGAAGCTCGGCGAAGCCGAGTTGAAGCCTCTGATCGCGAGGGTAGAGCTTGGTGGCGAGCTCGAAGACGCTCAGCGCCCGGGCGGAGCGTCCCAACTCCGCAAAGCTTTCGGCCCGAAACCATTGCGCCTTGGCGGCATCCCTGGATTTGAGATTGTCGATGAATCCGGGAGTGACGATCTTGAGGACGTCTTCGTAGTCCTTCGCGGCAAAAAGGGCGGCAACGTCCTTCAAGGGATCTCTCGCGCGCCGCGGCCAGAACGCGGCGGCCGGGGAAGCGTTGAATAAAAGGACAATCGCCGCGATCGCCCCCCACCCCCACGCGCCTCCTCGAGGAGGGAGGGAAGGGCGGGATTGATCGGCGAGGGAAGTCCGCATTTCTATTTCCTGACGATCTCGGCGGCCGGCGGCGCCGAGCCGGCGTCCTTGAGGAGCCATGGCAAGGACGACAGGATGAGCCGCTCCTCGGCGGCCGGAAGCCGCTGTTGGGCCGCGACGATGCCGGCGTCGATCGCCTCGGGAATTTTGGAGGCGTCGTAAAAGGGGATGGCTCCCACGGCGGAATCGATGACGAAGTTCGCCTCCTGGATCTGCTCGCGCGCGAGGATCGAGCCGCGTATGTCGAGAACCTGCTGAAGGCTCTGGAGGGCGGTGCGAGGCCGGGAGCGGGTGAAATCGCTCTCGGTGACGCTCGCCAGGACCCACTGGGCGCCGAGCAGCTTCGCGGCGTCCACGGGAACATCGTCGATGACGCCGCCGTCCACGAGAAAGCGCTGTCGATATTCGACCGGCTCGATGATGCCGGGGAGGCTCGAACTCGCGCGCACGGCTCTCGTGACGGGGCCGTCGCGGAAGATGATCTTCTCGCCCGAGTCGAGGTCCATCGCGACGCAGGCGAAGGGCTTGGCGAGGTCCTCGAAGCGCTTGGGGCCGAACTCCCGGATAAGAGCCTCCTCGGTTTTCCGGTTGGTCAGGGGCTTTTGCCCCAGGACGAGCCGCAACAGGCTCATGGCGCCCCAATTGGTGCCGGTCTCGATGGTTATCGACCGCATGATCGCCCGCAGCCGGCTCGGCGGATCCCCCGCCGCGTAGAGCGCGCCGATGATGGCCCCCATGGACGTCCCGGCGACGACGTCGATCGGAAATCGGGCTCGGGTCAGCACGGTGAGCACTCCCGTATGGGCCGCGGCCCGCGCCGCGCCTCCGGAGAGAGCCAGGCCCACGACGGGGCGGCGGCCTTTGGGAAGGGCCGTGAGCTCCGACCAGAGATGATCGCGAAGGAGGCCGTCCGAGGAAAGGTCCGGCTGGGCCGGGGCGGAGACGGCAAGGGCTGCAAAAGCGGCCGCGGCGGCCAAGGCGGCGAGACGTCGGCCGGGGGCTCTCATTGAATCTCCCGGCCGACGGCCCGCGCCAGCTCCGCCCGCGCCGTCGTCGCCGCCGCCAGGGCGTCAAGAAGCGAGAATTTGAGATCGAGGAGACTTTCCACCGCCTTAAGCCTGCGAAGAGCTCCGAGCTTCGGCGCGAGCGCGCGCAGGGCCGCGGCGATCTTCTCGTAGCGGGCGCGTATCCGCGGGACTTCTTTTTGCCAATAGGAGAAGCTCTCGTGAGTGTTGCGGACCTCGAGCCGGACTTGGTCCTCGAGCTCCGAGCGCTTGAGCTCCCCTTGCCGCTGCTCGGCCCTTTTCTGGCTGAGCTGGCTTAGGTAGTCGTAGGCGATGGGGATTTTGACGCCCAAGGTCGCGTCCCAGTTGGTCTGGGTGATGGCTTGAATTTGGTTGGATTGATTGACGACGCCGTAATCGCCGTCTAGGAAGACGGTGGGGCTGCGGCGGGCCTGAGCGAGATTGACCGAAATGACGTCCATCTGGGCTTTGTAGCTTTCGGCCTGGAGTTCCGGACGGGATTCGAGCGCCCAGAGAAGGGCCTTGCTGATCTCGGGCGGGGCGGGATTCTCCTGGAGTCGGCCCTTGAGCTCGAAGGGGGTGTCGAGTTCGAGGTTGAGAACCTTGAGAAAAGACAGGCGCTCCAGGCGTTCCTGGTGGGCGGCGTCCTCCGTCTTTTCGCGCAGGCGCTCGATGGTCCCTTCCGCGTCGATTTCATCCGCGGGCCCCATCGCCGCACGCTTGTCGATGGTCTCCGCTTCCTTGAGGGCCTCCCGCGCCGCGCGCGCTTTTTCCTCGAGAGCCAGCAGCCGGTAAAAGCCCCTGCGCACGGCCAGAACAATGTCTCGGCGGGACGATTCGAGCCTGGTCTTGGCCTGCTTGAGGGCCGCTTCGGCGAGCTTCAAGGTGTTGAGGGTCCGGCCGCCTTCATAGAGGGACATGTGGAGATAGCCCATCCCGGCGAAAAGGGCGTCCGAGTTCCCGTAGGCGGAGCCCCTGGGAAACAGCAGCAGGCTTCCGGACTCGGCGGAGGTCGCGAAGGGATACTGGGAGGAATAGCTGGTGGCCGCGCCTCGCATGCCCAATTCCGGCAGGAAGAGATACTTGGCTTGCTTGACGCGCTCCTCGGCGATCCGCTCGTCTTGTTCCGCCGAGAGGAGCTTGGAGTCGTTGAGGAGGGCGAGCTTCTCGGCTTCCTCGAGGGTGATGATGCGGATCGGAATTTGGGCCCATACAACCGCCAACGATAGACAAAGGATAACCCCGGCCGCTCCGGCGCGCAAGGAGCGGGACCGGACCGTGGAGAAGCTCAAATTTTAAAGGACTGCGTGAGCCGGCCGATGTCGTCCCGCAGAGCGGCGATCTCGTCGCGCAGGCGGCGCTGGTCCTCTCCTTGCGGGATCTCTTCCAATAGTTGAGCGGCCCGGCGGGCGCAGTCGGCGGCCAGAGTCCGGTCGCGACGCAGGAGGCTTTGAAGTCCCGCGAGCATGCCGTTGAACTCCTCTTGAAGCTCGGTGAGCTCGTCTCCCGTGCGCAGGCTCACGCGGTGAGTCAGGTCGCCCGTCGAGATGATCTGGGCGCTTTTCTCGAAGCGGTAGATGGGGCCCGCGATGCGATGGGAAACCATGAGGGCGATGAACAGGATGAGGGCCAGGTAGAGCGCGATCTTGACGACCAGGACCGACTGGAAGGCGTCCGTTTGAACGAGGAGTTCCGGGCTCGCGCTCATGAGGACGCTCGCGAAGGCGTGATAGACCTCGAAGCCCACGAGAAGCGCCGCGCAGAGGACGCTCAGGAAGATGAGGGCGATGTATTTGAACTGGATCCCATGCTTGACGAGGACGGTGCGGCGTTCGAAGGAGCGGTTGTCAGACATGGGCGCTCGCCGCTTCCGCGCCCGCGGGGCAGAAGGTGTCCAAAAGCCCCGCGAGATCGGGGGGAATCGTCTTGAGGGCGCCGGAGGCTTCCTTGAGGGGGACGCCCACGATCTTCTCGCCTCGCAAGGAGGCCATCAGGCCGAATTTCTGATGGTGGACGAAGTCGACGGCCGCGGCGCCGGCGCGGCTCGCCAGGATGCGATCAAAAAGAGTCGGGGGGCCGCCGCGCTGGATGTGGCCGATGACGGCGGCGCGGGTTTCAAGGCCGGTGGCCGCCTCGATGATCCTCGCGATCTTCTCGCCGACCCCGCGCTCGCGCAGGATCATGTGCCCGAACTCATCGAGCTTTTCCGACTCGTCGTGGCCCATGTCGATCGCCTCCGAGGTGACGACGAGGGCGTAGCTTTTCCGGTCGTGGGCGGCCTTGACCGCCGAGATGAGGGCCGCCTTGTCGTAGGGCTTCTCCGGGATCAAGACGGCGTCCGCGCCGGCGGCGAGGCCGGCGTAGAGAGCCACCCAGCCCGCGTGGCGTCCCATGACCTCGAGAACCATGACGCGATGGTGGCTGCGTCCCGTGTCCTTGAGCCGTTCCGCCGCGTCCATGGCGACGGAAGCCGCGGAGTCGAAGCCGAAGGTGTAGTCGGTCGAGGAAAGGTCGTTGTCCATGGTTTTGGGGACGCCCACCACGGGGAATTTTTTCTCGGCGTGGAGCCGCGCGGCGACGCCGAGGGTGTCCTCGCCGCCCATGGCGACCACGGCCGCAAGGTTCAGCTGGCGGAAATTCGCGAGGACGGACTCGACGCCTCCTTCTTTCTTGTAGGGGTTCGTCCGGGAGGTCCCCAGGATCGTCCCGCCGGCCCCGACGATGTTTTCGACCTCCGCGAGGCCGAGAGGGACGGACGCGCCCTCGATCATTCCTTTCCAGCCGTCCTTGATCCCCAGGCATTCGTAGCCCAGGCGCGCGGCGCGAAGAACCACGGCCCGGATGGCCGGGTTGAGCCCGGGGCAGTCTCCTCCCCCGGTGAGGATGCCTAGGAGGCGAGGCATCCTCAATACTCGGCCGACGACGAGGTCGCCGGCTCGGGGGCGCGGCGGGCCTTGCCGTCCCCATACCAGTCCGGCGAGACGCGCGCGGCGAGATCCCGGGAGGCGATCGACTCGCGGCGAATCCACGGAGCGGCGTTCTCGTCCACGATGCGGTTGAGGGCCCGGATGCGCGCGGTCGCTTCCTTCGCGAGGAAAAGCTCGCGCTTCTGCGGCGTGTCCTGCTCGAAGTATTCGTTGAAGATCGCGCGTCCGGCCATGTAGCCGGAGGCCCCGGCCTTCATGGCGAGCTCCGTCTGTTTGACGAAGAGATCGAACTTCTCTCCGGCCGAGAGGAGGACCCACGGCCGGATGGCGGTCTCGTTGAGGAGCGCCAGGCGCTCTTGGACCGCCGACGCGCTCTCCTCGCCCATGAAGCCCGGGAATTCGAGCTTGAGGATGTCGGTGTAGGGGCCGATGAGCCGGGTCGCCTCGACGATGTTCTTGACCTTGCGGGCCTTGTAGCTCGGCGATGACTTTTCCTCCCCCTTGCGCGGGAAGGAGAGCTCCTCGGTCATCAGAAGAATGTCCGCGGCCGCGCATTCCCGAGAAACCCGCTCGACGAAAGCCATCTGAGGCTTGACGTTCGCGGGGTCCTCGGTATCGAGATAGACGAGGAGCTTGACGGCGGCGGCTCCCATGCGCTTGATCTTCTCGACGGACCAGCCGGGCTCGTAGTCGGAGGGAAGTCCCGCCTCTTTCGACGCCTCCAGGCGCACGATGAGGCCCGCCTCTCGGGGGAGGGCCAGGGAGTTGAGCGCCTGCCGGGCGCCGAAGTTGACGTCCAGGAGCACGGCGCTCGCCTCGGGTCCCAGGGCCGTGACCATCGCGAGCTTGGCGTCCCGGATCTCCTCATAAGAGGGTTCGGCGGGCTTGCCCGCCCGCTCGTGCATCTTGCGCAGGGCTTTCTTGAAGGAATTCGACTGGTCGAGCGCCAGCACCCTGAAGCGGTGCCCGCCGTCCGTGACATGCCGAAGCCCCGAAAGCTTGCCCGGGGTGAGATTCAGGAAATGCTCGCGCTCCGCCGTCCGCGCATCGGTCTTGGGGCCCGCCGTCGCTGTTTTCGTCATACGGGATTCTCCTTGTTTTAAAACAATTCCCCCCTGTAAAAAAGCTGGACGATGCGCTCGGGGCCTCGGGACGTCCCGTCCGAGAAGGTTCCGCCTTGGCCGATGGCCCGCGTGTCGAAATCGAGGGCGAAGCCGTGCGTGATATGGAAGCGGACCCCCGCGTTGAACCGGCTCTCGTCGACCGGGCCGAGCTGATCCCACTCCGCCATCAGGGTGGCGACATGCCCCAGGGCGAGCGTCAGAGGCAGGGCGCCCGAGACGTCGTTCTGGTTGAAATCCGAGACGCTGATGGACGGGTGGAGGACCAATTCCGGAAGGCCAAGCATCTGGGAAAAAGCGAAATAGGCGCCGCGGCGGGGCTCGTTGTAGCTTTGCGTCTTGAGATTGTAGTCGTAGCCCTGCCCGTCGTAGCCGACCGCCATGGAAGGCCAGTAGCGCCGCCCCTGGAAGAACTCCCATTTGAGCTCGGCCTCGGGGGGTTGCAGATGGGCCGGACCTCCGCCGATGACGCCGTCGGCGTTGAGAGAGGCGCCGACGTCGAGGCGGTCGAGGACGCCGAAGTAGGCGTACTCGAGAAGGCCGCCGCCGGAAAAAAAGCGGCTCCGGACCTCGAAGTCCCCCGCCTCCAGGGCGTGGCCGGTCGGAGCGTCGATGACGTAGAGGGGGGCGTCGAAAAGGGAGTTCGATTCGTCTTCGGGGCTCTCCTTAGGGCTGATCTTGATCGTGGACTGCGAGGAGGCGTTTGAACCCAAAGCGGCGGCGTGGGCCGGAAGAGGAGCAAGATGGCACATAAGGGCGATGAAGGAAGGAGTCACTCGGAAGGGCGGCCCCCTTGGCCGTCCTCTGCCCCGTCCAGGAGGCGCGCGACCCGCTCTCGAAGCTCGTCGATGTCGAAGGGCTTCTGAACGAAGTCGCTCGCGCCGCTCATGAGGGCGATTCCTTTTTCCCGGCCGGCATCACGGCAGCTCAGGATCATGATGGGGGGCGTCTTGTCCCCGAGCTTCGAAACCGCTTCCTGCGAGACATGGTAGCCGTCGACATAGGGGAGCATCACGTCCAATAAGACAAGATCAGGCGCGCTCTCGGACAAAATGGCGGCCAAGGCGTCGCGCCCGTTGTCGACCGTCGCAACATCATAGCCGGCGCGGGTCAAGTCGGCTTTGAGGAAATCAAGCAGGTCAGCGTCGTCGTCCGCCACAAGGATGCGCTTTCGGTCCGTCATGAGGCCTCCGGCTAAGTTAAAATGCTTGAAAATTATAACAAATCATTCGGAGCCGGAGCCTCCAGTCGCGTCCTGGGGGCGCTGCTCGAACTCGTTAGCCAGCCGCTTGTGAAGATCGGCGATGTCGAAGGGTTTTTGGATGAAGTCGATGGCTCCGCTCATGGCGGCGACGCCCTTTTCCCGTTCGGTGTCGCGGCTCGTCATGATGACGATCCGCGGGGCCTTGGGGCCCAGTTTCGAGGTGATCTCGTAGGCGACGTGGTAGCCGTCGATGTAGGGCATCATCACGTCGAGGAGGGCGACGTCGATTTCGTGGTCGGACAGCGAGATGGCGAGGGCGTCCTTGCCGTTGGTGGCGACGAGAACCTCGTAGCCCTGGTGGCTCAGGTCGAATTTGAGGAGGTCGAGGAGATCGGGGTCGTCGTCGGCGATGAGAATGCGCTTTCGATCCGCCATGAATTTTTCCCGAAGAGGGACTCGACGGATTTTAACAAATTAGGGGTCAAGCGCACGCCTTCCTCGAGGTCGAGACGCAGGCGCTCGGGGCCGAGCTCCCGTTCCAAGATGACCGCGCAGGATCCGGGGTGGGACTCGAAGAGAGATTTAAGCCTCGCGAAGGCGTCCGCGTCCGGGGCGGGGCCCTCAAGAAGAATCCGCAGCTTCCGGGCGAAGCGCGACATGGCCTCGTCGATCTCGCAGAGATCCTCGGCGATGAGCTCGGGCGGGGAATCCTCCGCGGAGTTGCGCAGGCTCAGGCGTCCCGAGACGGCGACGATCGCGCCGCCCTTGAGCTTCTGTCCCAGGCCGGCGGCGTAGGCCTTCGGAAAGACGAGAATCGGCATTTCACCCGTCGCGTCTTCGATGACGGCGCGCGCCCACGGCGCCCCCCGGTCCTTGGTCGTCATCCTCTTGATTTGGCGGATGAGGCCGCAGACCCTCACGGGGTTGGCGGTCGCCTGGGCGGAGAGTTCCGAGATCGCGTGGGATCGGAGCGCTCGCAGATGAGGTTCAAGTCCGTCGAGGGGGTGGCCCGAAAAGTAGACGCCGAGCACCTCCTTTTCCCAATCGAGGATCTCCTTGGCCTCCAAGGGGCGGGCCGTCTCGATGCTGCCGGGCTCGGAAGACGGCGGCGGGAGCTCGAAGAGGAGTTCCTGGCCGCGGTCCAGATCGGACAGGGACTTGCCGGATTTCCCCCAGGAGCTTTCGATGGCCTTGAGCGCCGAGGCTCTCGCGGCCGCGGGCGGAGAACTCCAGAGGGCGTCGAGGGCTCCGGCCTTGGCCAGGGACTCGGCGACTTTCTTGTTGATCGCGCGGGGGTCGACGCGGGATTGGAAGTCGGCGTAATCCTTGAAGAGGCCCTTCAGCCGCTCCTCCATGATCAGGCGGGCCGCTCCCTCTCCGACGTTTTTGACGGCGGAGAGGCCGAAACGGACGGCGGAGGGCTCCTCGATCGAGAAGGCGGGCTCCGAGCGCTGGACGTCGGGGGGAAGCACCTTGAGCCCCATGCGCCGGGCCTCGTCGAGGTAGGTCGCGAGCTTGTTTTCCTTTTCCTCGGAGGAGACCGAGGAATGTCCGATCTCCGAGGTGAGGACCGCGCACATGAATTCGAGAGGGTAGTTGGCCTTGAGGTAGGCCGTCTGATAGGCGAGGAGCCCGTAGGCGGCCGAGTGCGAGCGGTTGAACCCGTAGCCGCCGAATTCGGTCAGTTGGTCGTAGACCTTGTTGGCGAGTTTCTCGGCGATTCCGTTTTTGACGGAGCCCGCGACGAAGGCGGCGCGCAGCTTCTCAAGTTCCGCCGGGATTTTTTTGCTCATCGCCTTGCGCAGGCCGTCGGCTTGGCCGGGAGTGAATCCCGCGAGGCTCTTCGCGGTCTCCATGACCTGCTCCTGGTAGACGAAGCATCCGAAGGTGTCCTTCAAGATGGGCTCGAGGAGTTTATGGAGGTAGGCGACGCGCTTGCGGCCGTGCTTGCGCTCCACGAAATCGTCGAGCATGCCGGCCTTCATGGGGCCGGGGCGGTAGAGGGCGATGACGGCGACGATGTCCCCGAAATCCGTGGGCTTGAGCCGCGTCAGAAGGTCGCGGATGCCGGAGCTGTCGAGTTGGAAGACCGCGAGGGCGTGTCCCTGGCGCAGAAGCTCGAAGGTCTTGGGGTCGTCGGAAGGGATGGCGGCTATGTCGAAGGGGCGGCCCAGGCGGCGGTTGACGAGACGGACGGCGTCGTCGATGATCCGCAGGGTGCGCAGGCCCAGGAAATCGACCTTGAGCAGGCCCAGGGCCCCCAGGCTCTCGCCGTCGTACTGCGTCGTCATGGTCTCGGAGCGGCTGGTCCGGGAGAGGGGGGCGTAGCGCGCGACGGGCTCCTTCGTGATGACCGTTCCCGCCGCGTGGGTGGAGGAGTGGCGCTTCAAGCCCTCGAGCTTGAGGGAGAGCTCGAGGAGTTTTTTAATCTGGGGGTCGCGGGCGGCCTCCTTGATCTCGGGATTGTCCTGGATCGCCTTGCTCAGTTCGGCCCCCGGCGTCGCGGGGATGAGCTTGGCCAAGCGGTCGACGGCCGCGAGAGGCACTCCCAGCACACGCCCGACGTCGCGCACGACGAGCCTGGCCGCCATGGCCCCGAAGGTGATGATCTGGGCGACGTTCGCCGAGCCGTATTTGCCGCGCACGTATTCGATCACGCGCTCGCGGCCCGTGTCGGAAAGGTCGATGTCGAGATCCGGCATCGCCTTGCGGTCCGGATTGAGGAAGCGCTCGAAAAGGAGGCGGTGACGCAGAGGGTCGATATCGGTGATCCGGAGGGAGTAGGCGACGAGGGCTCCGGCGCCGGAGCCCCGGCCGGGTCCCACGGGGATGCCCTCGCGGCGGGCGTAGGCGATGAAGTCCCAGACGATGAGGAAGTAGCCCGCGAAGCCCATCTTGCGGATGACCGAAAGCTCGAAGTCGAGGCGCTCCTTGTAGGAAGGAGGGATGTCCCCCAGGCGTTCGGAGAGGCCCTTCAAACAGAGCTGGGCGAGATAGGAATCCTGTGTCCGGCCCTCGGGGACGGCGAACTCCGGGAGGAGCATCCGGCCCATCGGGATCTCGAGACGGCATCGCTCGGCGATGGCGAGCGTGTTCGAGACGGCCTCCGGGGCGAAGGAGAAAAGACGCGACATCTGGTCGGCGGTCTTAAGGTAGAAATCCCGGCTTTCAAACTTGAGACGGGCCTTGTCCGCGAGCTTGCTTCCCGTCGCGATCGCGACCCTGGCGTCCTGCGCCTCGGCCTCGTCGGCCCGGGCGTAATGGCAGTCGTTCGTCGCGACAAGAGGGATGCCGGTGCGGCGGTGGATCTCGAGGAGGGCCTTCGTGGCCTGCTGCTGGGCCGCGATCCCGTGATCCATGATCTCGAGATACAAGGAGCCGGGCTCGAGCATGTCGCGCAGCGCCACGGCGGCCTTCTCCGCGCCCGCGATGTCGCCTGCGGCGATGAGTTGGCAGACCTCCGATTTGAGGCAGCCCGAGAGGACGATGAGGCCTTTGGCATGCTTTGCCAGGAGTTCGCGGTCGATGCGCGGGTCGTAATAGTAGCCTTCGGCGTAGCCCTGGGTCGCCAGCTCCATGAGATTCTGGTAGCCCGTGTAGTCGCGCGCCAGCACGGTGAGGTGGCAGGTCTCTTTCTGGCTTCCCGATTTCTCGCGCCGGGAGCCCTTGGCGAAATAAAGCTCGCAGCCGACGATGGGGGAGAGGCCCGCATCCTTGCAGCGGCTGTAAAATTCGATGACGCCGAACATGTTGCCGTGGTCGGTGAGGGCGACGCCCTTGGCGCCCTCCTGGGCGAGGAGCTTCAAGGTTTCCGAGGGCTTCTTCCCGGTCTTATCGGAAAGGCGGATCATCCCGTCGAGCAGGGAATATTCCGAATGGTTGTGGAGGTGGACGAAGCCGGCGTGGGATGCTTTGGAATCGGCCATGGAACCCTTTTGTTATAATCCCAAAACCACCATGAGCCATCCGAAGCCCACGTCGAGCCGCGGGCTTCTGGAGAGGCTGGTCAAGGAAAACACCGTATATCGCGGCAATTCAGTCGATTTTCGCGCCGACGAGATCGTTCTTCCCAACGGGCGCCGGGCGGTGCGCGAATATATCGATCATCCAGGCGCCGCGGCGGTCGTTCCCTTTGTCTCGCCTGATACGATCATCCTCGTGCGCCAATACCGATTCCCCGTGCGACGCGCGACCCTTGAGATACCGGCCGGAAAGCTCGCGAAGGGCGAGACCCCCGTCGCCTGCCTGAGACGCGAGCTGCGGGAGGAGACGGGGTATTCGGCGGGGCGCTTGGCGCCGCTCATCACCTACTGGCCAACCCCCGCCTTCGCCAACGAGGTTCTTCATGTCTACGAGGCCCGAGAGCTCCGCGCCGGCCGGCGGCATCCCGACGAGGACGAATTCCTGGAGGTCGTGGCCATGGGGTTCGAGAAGGCCTTGGGGCTCGTCCTTTCCGGGAAAATTCGCGACTCCAAGACCGTCATCGGACTTCTGCTGTGCGCCATGAAACGCGCGGCAGGACCTGATTTTACCAAATAGGATCAAGAGAGATGCGTCCCGAGGAAATACCGGCGTGGGAGCCATTCCTGAGAAGGGCGCCTCTTTTCGAGGGGATGTCATCCCAGGACATCGCGCGGATCGCGCTGCGCTTTTCCGTCGTCTCGCTCCCCAAGGGCTCGACGCTCTTTAAGCAGGGGGCGGAGCCGGACGCGCTCTATATCGTCGCCTCCGGGCAGGTCCGCGTGACGCATGACGAGCTCGGGGGGGAGCGTGTCGCCGCCCGCCTGGGCTACGGCGAGGTTCTCGGGGAGGGGGGCCTTCTGACCGGGGAGCCCCGCAGCATGACCGTCAAGCTCGACACGAGCTGCGAATTCTTGAGGCTCTCGCGCCAGGACTTCGAGTCCCTTCTTAGGGACATTCCGGAGATCGCGCTGCATCTTTCGCAGATGCTCACCAAGCGTCTTGTCGCGATGAACAGGCTGACGGCCCGCCGTTCCGCCCGGCTCAACCGGCTGCTGGCGCTCGTCTGCGGGCTGGGCCGCACGGACCGCGTCCTTTTCGGCCTCCATCTCGCTTTCCAGACGCTCGAGCAGACGCGCCGCCGAGTGTTGATCGTCGATCTCTCCGAGGACGCGGGGGAGATGGCGAAGGCCCTGAAGCTTCAGGGAAAGCGGATCGGCAAGGAGGATCTGCGCTCTCTCAACACCCGGGATCCTCTCTCGATGCGGGGCTTGGCCGAGCCGCATCCCTCGGGTCTCTCCATCCTCTCCTTGAGCCCCGACGCCCTGGGCGGTTTCCCCGAGACGGGCGTCTTTCTTTTCCTCAACGCGCTGCGCGGCGCCTACGACTTCGCCTTCGTCCTGATGGGGGCGGGCTTCGGGTCCCTGGAAAGGACGGTTGTCTCCGAGGCGGACGAGGTGTTTCTGGTCGCGAGCGAGGGAGCCCGCCCGCAGTTCAGGCAGATCGAGGCCGACGTCCTTTCGGCCGGCATCCGCGAGAACCTTTTCGAGGTGTTCCTGGGCGACGCCGAGTGGGAGGAGTGGGCGCTCTCGCCGAGCCTCCCGCGGCAGGTGATCCCGTGGCCGACGGCGATCCACCGCAGGTTCCTTCAGACGGACAACGCGTTCGAGGCCATGCGCCCGAGCCCGAAAAGCGAGCAGGGGATCGGGCGATTGGCCCGGCGCATCGGCGGGCTGAAAGTCGGCCTCGCCATGAGCGCGGGCGCGGCGCTGGGCTATACCTTGATCGGCGTCCTCAAGGTGTTCAAGCGCGAGGGCATCCCCGTGGATATCCTGGCGGGGACTTCGATGGGAGCCCTGATCGCGGGCTTCGCGGCAAGTGGGATGGAGCCCGAGGAGATCGAGCAGGTGGCGCTCGCGATCGACAAGCAGTGGGTCTATAAGAACCTGGGCCTCGACCTCGCTTGGCTGCGCGCGGGCATTTTTAGGGGAGACACTCTTTTGGCTTTCCTGCGCACGCACCTCGGCACGAAGCGGTTCTCGGATATGGATATCCCCTTCGCCTGCGTCGCCTGCGACATTCAGACGGGGGAGGAGGTCGTTCTACGGGAAGGAGAGGTGGCCGACGCCGTGCGCGCGAGCTGCGGGCTGCCCATCTTTTTTCGCTCCATGAGCCTCGGAGGCCGCTTCCTCGTCGACGGCGGCCTCGTCAATCCCGTGCCGACGAGCGTGACCTCTGCGTTGGGAGCGGACATTTTGCTGTCCGTGGACCTCACGGTGCCTCCTCCGGAGCGCGTCTTCGCGAGGCTGGAGTCGGAGCGCCAGGCCGCGCGGGCCAAGGGGTCCGGGAGGCTCAAGGAGCTGGGCTTCCCCGAGGAGCCGGCGCCCCCGGGCATCGTCAACGTCTTTTTCCAAATGATCTACACGATGGAGTATGAGATCGCCCAGAAGAGAGCGCATCTGGCGGACGTCATCATCTGGCCGAACTTGAAGGGATTTTCCTGGGCGGATCTTCACCGCGCCAAGGAGCTTATCGCCGTCGGGGAGCGCGCCGCGGAGGAGCAGGCGGGGCGGATCAAGGCGCTTCTTCCCTACTTCGCCGACTACTGCCGCATGCCGTTGCGGCTCTTGAGCACGATCGCGAATCCCTGACGGCGAGCGTCCAAGCCGGAGGCAAAAGATATAATAACGGCGTCCTGCGGGGCATAGCTCAATTGGCTAGAGCGCCTGGTTTGGGACCAGGAGGTTCTCAGTTCGAGCCTGAGTGCCCCGAAATTTCCGCCGGAGCTCGCGCTAACCGCGGCTTTGGACGAGCCAGACGGCCGCGACGATCAGGAGAGCGGCGGCGGTCTGCGCGGGACCGATGGGCCTCGCCTGCAATCCCAGCAGGCCGAAGTGGTCGAGCAGAAGAGCCCCCGCCAATTGCCCGGCGACGATCGCCACCATAAGCGCCGTCATCCCGATGCGCGCGGCGCAAAAGAGAGCAACGGTGACAAAGTAGGCTCCGATGAAGCCTCCCACGAGCTGCCACAAGGGGACATGGCGGACGGCCGCGAGGCTTCCCGTCCCGGCCGCCCAAGCCGCCGCGGCCAGGACTAGGGCGCCGATGACGAAGGAGATAAGGGCCGATTCAAGGACGCCAACGGAGCGCCCCAGGGCCGCGTTGATCGGCGGCTGCACGGAGAAGCAAGCCCCGGCTGAGATGGCCAGCGCAAGCAGAACCCCCTTGTTCATCGATTCTTCCACCTTCCAACCTGGAAATGTCCGAGGCCCCTCGTTCGAACACGAGGAGCATCGAGTCTCGAACTGGCGGAGAAGTTTACCGCGCGGAGTCCATGCGGCCGGCGGCCTCTTCGATTTGCTGGGCGGTCAGATTTTGGAGGTCCATCCCCGTGCCCGTCACGATGACGGCGCCGGCCGGAGCGCCGGCCAGCTTCGGGAGGACCGCGTTCACGAAGCCGCTGACTTGATTGGCGACGATCGCGAAATTGACGCCGTTCGTCGCGATGCCCGTGACTCCGGCCAAGCGATGGTCGGGATTGTCCAGGTCCTCGACGCTCACGGGGGTCGACCGGACGTTCCCGGAGTTGACGACGCCGATCACTTCCCCGCGGGAGTTGAAGAGAGGGCCTCCGGAGCTGCCGTGATCGCTCGCCGCGGAAACTTGAAGGACAATCGCCTCGACCCCCATGTTGTATTTGTTGAAGTTCTTCAAATACTTGAGGGCGTCTTGCGGCGGCATGCTGCTGAGGGAAACCCAGCCGTTCCAGGCCTCGGGCTCCGGCCTCGGCTGCGAGGTCACGGTTCCCATCGTGAACGTGCCGGCGAGCATGCTCGGGGCGCCCAAGGCGAAGACCGTCTCCCCGATCTTGGTCTTGGCGGCGTCACCGAGGGCGACTGTCGGGAATCGCACGGATCGGCTGTCGACCGGGCGTCCGGTCTTGTCGACGACGACGGCCTTGAGAAGCGCCAAGTCCAGGACACGGTTGGTGGCAATGGGGACCAAGGGAACTCTCTGGCCGTTGAGGAACTCCCCGATGAATCGGTGCGTGCGATCCAGGGGATTTTTCGCGGCGTCGATGCCGACATCGCGCGCGACCACGTGGTAGTTGGTCACGACGATGCCGTCTTCCCGGATGATGAAGCCGGAGCCTCCCGAGACGGGGTGCGCGGCGATCTTTGACTCCGGGGAGGCGCCCGGCTCGAATCCGTCCAGAGAGGTTTGTCCCACGTCGATCGTGAGAATCCGGAGCACGGCGGGAGAAACCTTCTTATAAAGGTTCGCTCGGGCCTGGTCGAAGCTTTGGAAGACCGATGGTCCGCTTGCTGGGGCCTGGGCGGAGTTCGCGTTCCGCATTTGTTGCATGAGAGAAGCGACGCTCTTAGGGTCGAGGCCCTGGAGGGGGCCGCCGTGCTGGGAGTCCCACGAGGAGTCGCCCACGGCCAACGCGGGTCCCGAGGCCAGCGCCAACGCGCATCCCAAGGCCGCCATCGTCGCCGCCAATCCTTTGGAGTTTCCTTGCCGGGTTTTCATATCGTTCTCCTTAAAAATTCTTGAAATCACGGCGTATCCGCATTTTCAGACACATAACCATACCAGGGGATCTTCAAAAAAATCAAGGGACCAGCGGCCTAGATGTCCGGGGACCGAAGGTCCTGCCTTATTTGATATCGTAGGGGTCGTGAAAATCGCCCGGCAAAGACGGCAATTAAAAAGTATTTTCATTTATTCCATAGCCGTCTTTGCCGCCGTGGCCGTCTTTGCCGCCGCGGCCGCCCCAGTCACGCCTCGGCGCGTGATCATGGTCTCGATTGACGGTTTGAAACCCGAGTATTACCTGAACGCCGACAAGTACGGGCTCAAGATCCCCTTCATCCGCCGGGTCTTGCGCGAGGGCGCCTGGAGCCGCGGGATGCGCGGCGTTTTCCCGACGGTGACCTATCCCACGCACACCTCGATGGTGACGGGTGTTAATCCGGGCGTGCACGGCATCGTGACGAACGCGGCGTGGGACCCGCTCGAGCGCAACATGGGCGGCTGGCGCTGGTATTCAGAGGACATCCGGCGTCCGACGCTCTGGGACTTGGCCGCCAGGAAGGGATTGCGGGTGGGCATGGTCGCCTGGCCGGTGACGGTTGGCGCTCAAGCCACGGAACGGATTCCGGAGATCTGGCGCGCGGGGACCCCGGACGACGTCAAGCTCATGCGGGCGCTCTCGACGCGCGGGCTTCTCGATAAGATCGCGGCGCGGTTCCCGGATTTTTATCGGGGACTGACGCCGCCCACGAATCACAACGACACGCTGGGCGACGCGGCGGTCTCTATGGTGGAAACGCTCAGGCCGCGGCTTCTTCTTCTACATCTCGAGGACGTGGACCACGAAGAGCATGAGGCGGGCCCCTTCACGCCGCCCGTGTTTCATTCGATCGAGAATGCGGATGCCCAGCTGGCGCGCTTGTACGACGCCTCCCGGAAAGCCGGGACGTGGGGAGAAACAGCCATGATCATCGTCTCGGACCACGGTTTCGCGCGGACCTCGTGGACGATCCATCCCGGAGTGCTGATGGCCGAAGCCGGGCTTGTCGATTTCGAATCCGGCGCCGGGTCCCGGGCCGGCATGATCACGGCGCTGCGAAACCGCGCTAGGATCAGCGATTGGAAAGCCGTTATCCTGGCGTCCGGGGGAATGGGGTATATCTATACTAAGGAAGGGGAGGGTCGGGAGGTTGAAAACAAAGTTTTATCGCTTTTTAAGCCCCTTGTAGGGGCCCCGAACAGCGGAATCAAGAGAATATACAACGCCGCGGAAATCAAGGCCCTGGGCGGCGATCCGAAGGCGTTTCTGGCGATTGAAGCCGCGCGGGGATATATGATCTCGGGCGGATACCGCGGAGATTATCGTAGTCCCGCGAGCCTCAAGGGGATGCACGGCTATTCCCCGGATGATCCCCGGATGCTCGCGTCGTTTCTGGTTTATGGCCCGATGGTCGGCAAGGGCGAGATCAAAAAACCTCGCGTCATCGATCTTGCTCCGACGATCGCGGGGTGGCTCGGCCTGGATTTAAAGGGCGCCGAGGGCTCGCCGCTTCCCGTCCCTCTTAAGTAATTCAAGCCGTCGCCGAGGAGCCCTCGGAGAGGAGGGGTTTGCGGCCGGCGAAGCCGTCGGTGATGCCGTGGTAATAGGCGATGCGCTTTTCCCCGGCCTTCCAGCAGAGGTAGATCTCTTGCCCGCCGATGCGGGAGGGGAAATCAACCAAGGCCGGTTCGAGTCCCTTGGGGATGGCCCCCAGTTCGACGATCTTTGCGAGCCACTCGTCGATTCCAGCGATGAGGAATTGAATCTGAGCCTTTTCAAGGGCGATCTCGGCGGGATGCTTTCCCGGCGCGGCCTCGAGCTCCGAGATGAGCCGCGACTTCTCCTTGATGCTCTCAAGGACGGGCAGCACGTAGCCCAGGATGCGTTCGATCTCCGGGATCAGGGCCTCGGCCTCGGCCCGGTTAAAATATTTCAACGGCGACCTTCTATCCCGGGCCGACTTCGGTTTTTTCCGGCTCCTGAAGCAGGGAGGCGCGGAGATATTCCCAGTTAAACCGAGCGATGTGGGAGACGCTGATTTTCTTGGGGCAGGCGGCCTCGCACTCGTATTCATTCGAGCAATTGCCGAAGCCCTCGAGGTCCATGCGCTCGCGCATGGCGAGCGCCCGCCGCTCTCGCTCGGGAGCGCCCTGCGCCAGAAGCGCCAACTGAGTCACCTTGGCGCCCGTGAAAAGCATGGCGGCCGCGTTGGGGCAGGCCGCGACGCAGGCCCCGCAGCCGATGCAGGCGGCCGCATCCATCGCCTTGGCCGCGCGGTCCTTGCCGATGAGGATGGAGTTCGCGTCCCGGGCGTTGCCGGTGTTGACCGAGACAAAGCCCCCGGCGGCGATGATCCGGTCGAGGGAGGAGCGGTCCACCACGAGATCCTTGATGACGGGGAAAGCCTTCGCCCGGAACGGCTCGATCGTGATCGTCTCCCCGTCCTTAAACACGCGCATGCGGAGCTCGCAGGTGGTATGGCCCTTCCGGGGCCCGTGGGGATAGCCGTTGACGAGAAGCCCGCAGGCGCCGCAGATGCCTTCCCGGCAATCGGACTCGAAAGCGACGGGTTCCTCTTCTTTTTGGAGGAGGCGCTCGTTGAGGAGATCAAGGACGTCCAGGATCGACATCTCGGGGGCGACGCCGTCCACCTCGTAGTTCGCGAAGCGTCCGGCGTCCCCGGGGCCTTTCTGGCGCCAGACGCGAAGCTTGAAGTTCATTTATAGCTCCGTTGCGCGAGATGGACGGCCGAGAAATCGAGCGGCTCCTTGTTGAGGGCGGGAGCGGCCTCCCCGCGGTATTCCCAGGCCGCGACATGGGCGAAATTGGCGTCGTCGCGACGGGCCTCGCCCTCCGGGGTTTGGTATTCCTCGCGGTAATGCCCGCCGCAGGATTCCCGGCGCTCGAGGGCGTCGGTGATCAGAAGAGAGGCGAATTCAAGATAGTCCGCGACGCGTCCCGCGCGCTCGAGCGCCAAGTTGAGATCCTCTCCGGGGCCGACGACCGAGACGTCCCGCCAAAACTCCTCGCGCAGATGGCGGACCTTGTCGAGGGCCTCCAGAAGGCCCTTCTCGCTGCGGGACATGCCGCAGCGCTCCCACAGGATCCGGCCGAGCTGGCGGTGAAAATCGTGGGGAGAGCGGCGGCCCTTCACGCCCAGGAGCTTCGCGATCCCCTGCCGGGCGTTCTCCTCGGCCAACTGGAAGGCGGAGGAGTCGGCGGGGTTGATTTTGGGAAGTTCCGCGCCCGCGAGATAGCCGCCGATCGTGTAGGGGATGATGAAGTAGCCGTCGGCCAGGCCTTGCATGAGGGCGGAGGCTCCCAGGCGGTTGGCGCCGTGGTCCGAGAAGTTGGCCTCGCCCAGGCAGAAAAGGCCGGGGATGGTGGTCATGAGGTCGTAGTCGACCCAGAGCCCGCCCATCGTGTAGTGGACCGCGGGATAGATGCGCATGGGGGTTTGGACCGGGTGTTCTCCCGTGATGTTCTCGTACATCTCGAAGAGATTGCCGTATTTTTCCATCAGGGCCGCGGCGCCGTTGCGGCGGATGGAGTCCGAGAAATCGAGGTAGACCGCGTGCCCCGTCGGGCCCACGCCCAGGCCCTGGTCGCAGGCGGCCTTGGCGGCGCGGGAGGCGACGTCGCGGGGGACGAGGTTCCCGTAGGTCGGGTAGCGGCGCTCGAGGTAGTAGTCGCGCTCGGACTCGGGGATGTCCCGGGGGGCGCGCTTGTCGCCGGCTTTCTTGGGGACCCAGACGCGCCCGTCGTTTCGCAGGCTCTCGCTCATGAGCGTCAGCTTCGCCTGGTGCTCGCCCGAGACCGGGATGCAGGTCGGATGGATCTGGGTGTAGCAGGGATTCGCGAAGAGGGCGCCGCGCTTGTAGGCGCGGAAAGTGGCGGTGACGTTCCCGGTGACCCCATTCGTCGAGAGATAAAAGACGTTGCCGTAGCCGCCGGTCGCGAGGAGGACGGCGTGCGCGGCGTGGGACTCGATTTTCCCCGTGACGAGGTTCCGGGCGACGATTCCCCTGGCCTTGCCTCCCTCGACGACGAGATCGAGCATTTCCCGGCGAGGGTGCATCGTCGCATGGCCGAGGCCCACCTGGCGCATGAGCGCCTGGTAGGCGCCGAGCAGAAGTTGTTGGCCGGTTTGGCCTCGGGCGTAGAACGTGCGCGAGACGAGCACTCCGCCGAAGGAGCGGTTGGCGAGCGTGCCTCCATACTCGCGCGCGAAGGGGACGCCCTGGGCCGCGCACTGGTCGATGATCAGCCCGGATATCTGCGCCAGGCGGTAGACGTTGGCCTCGCGGGAGCGGAAATCGCCGCCCTTGATCGTGTCGTAGAAGAGCCGGTAGACGCTGTCGCCGTCGTTGGGATAGTTCTTGGCCGCGTTGATGCCGCCCTGGGCGGCGATCGAGTGAGCGCGGCGGGGGCTGTCCTGGATGCAGAAGACCTTGACGTTGTAGCCCAGCTCCGCGAGGGAGGCCGCGGCGGAGGCGCCCGCGAGGCCCGTCCCCACGACAATGACGTCGAACTTGCGCTTGTTGTTGGGGCTGACGAGCTTAAGCTCGGCCTTCCGGGCGTCCCACTTCCCTTCAAGGGGACCCGACGGGATTTTGGCGTCGAGCTTCATTTGCAATAGGCCCAGATGGGAATGATCGCGAAGCCTCCGGCGACGATAAAGGCGAAGGCGGCTCCAAAAGCGTCGACTGCGGGACGAACGCGGGGGTGCCTTAGGCCCAGGCTCTGGAAGGCGGCTTGGAAACCATGGCCCAGGTGAAGGCCCAAAGCTCCCATCGCGACCGCGTAGAAGCCCGCGTAGGGCGCGCTCTTAAATGACCCTAGGACGAGCCGGTAGAGCCCGTGGGGCGCTGTTGCGAAGCGGAAATCCTTGAGGTGGATGACGAGAAAGACGAGGATGATCAGGCCCGAATAGAAGGCGGTCTTCGAGCCGTACCATCGATCCCGCTTCCATCTTTTGAGCTTATAGTTTTCGGGGCGGGCGCGGACATTCTCCGCCTTCATCCCTAGAGCAAGGGCGATATGGCCGATGAAGAGGACGGCAAGAATGATCTCGGCCAAGGGGATGAGAGGGTTCTTGTCGAGCGAGGCGGCATAGCCGTTGAAGGCGGTCTCGCCGGAAAAAAGGATGAGGTTGCCGCCCAGATGGACGACCAGGAAGCCGCAAAGAAGAAGACCCGCGACGGCGACGAGCGCCTTCTTGCCGACCGAGGAGTTGAAGATAAGGCGCAGGAGATTCACCCGCGCCGATTCTATAAAAAAATTACCGGCCCTTGACAGCGGCGGCGAGCTTTTTGCCGTCCGTATCCTTCGGGCCGCGCAGGAGAGTCCACTCCTCGATCATGGAGCCGTCCTTGAACCGGCAGAAGCCGTCGGCGTTCCCCTCGGCGTCCGCGACCATCAGCAGGGCGCCGGAGGAATGGACGCAGTAGGTCGACGCGGGATTGCCCTCGATCGAGCCGGGAGGGTTCGTGGAGGAATGGTCGATGAAGCTTTGCACGGCGATGTTCGCGCGCCCGTTGTTCTGCAGCCCCGGGGCTCTAAAAAGGCTCCACTCCTCGATCAGTGCCTGGCCGAACGCGCACGCGCCCATCACGCCTGCCTGGGTCGAGAAGGTCTTGACCTTTCCGCCCAGGGCCGCGCAACGGCTGGCGGCCGGATTGACCATGTTCGCGGGAGCTGACGCGGACGTGGAATAGGTCTTGGCGAAGCTTTTCGCCAAGGCGTGCGCGCCGTTGAGCGAGGCCGTGAACTGATCGTCCGTCGAAACCGCCCAAGACGAAATTCCGAAAGTCGCAATGAAGGCCGCCGCAGCGGCCGCTTTGATCGTGATGTTCATGTCGTCCTCCAATGATCTCCGTTAAAATCTCTAACTAGTATATTGTTGCGGCAGCCGACGGCCTATGACCATGGTCAATAAAATAAGTTGATTTATATCAATACAAGGCCGAAGCGGATTCTTGGATTTTCCCCAGGCAGGCATCGATTGAAATTGAAAAAACCGAAAGCCTGACCCCTAGGGCGGCTCTCCTTTATATAGAATGGCCCCTCACATGGCCATGAATCGCGAGGCGACGTCCTCGGTCCTCTCGAAACTTCTCATCCTGAGGGGCGCCGTGCGGGAGCTGTGGGTCGTTTTTGGGGCCAAAATCCTAGCCATCCTGGCCTACGGGCTCGTGAACTCGACGTTGGTCCTATGGTTATCCTCGGACTTGGGCTTCAGCGACGTCAAGGCGGGATTTGTCGTGGCCTCCTGGTCGGCGGTGATGACCCTGTCCACCGTTCTCGTGGGCTCCCTCGCCGACGCGGTGGGCATCCGCGCGGCCTTTCTCCTGGGCGTAACGCTATGCGCCATTTCGCGGGGCGTGATGGCGTTCGCGACGTCTCTCTGGCCGGCTTTTGTTTTGGGGCTGTTGCCGTTGGCCGTCGGCGAAGCCCTGCAAACCCCGGTTCTTGTCGCTGCGGTCAAGCGCTTCTCGACCACCGCCCAGCGCTCGATGGCCTTTTCCGTCTATTACGCGGCGATGAACGTGGGCTTTGCCCTGTCGGGATGGAGCTTCGACCGAGTTCGCGGGGTGCTGGGGGAGTACGGGCGCTTTTCATTGCCGGTGTTGGGAACGCGGCTGAGCACCTACCAAGTTCTCATACTCCTTGGCTGCCTCTGCACGATTCCGGCGTGGCTTTTGGCGTATTTCGGCCTGCGTCCCGGCGTGGAAGTGACGGACGAGGGCGTGTGGGTGGCCCCTCCGCCCTCCGTCGGCCATCGGGGCGGCCAAGCGGCGGCCGCATCGGTCCAGCGGGCGGGGAAGGAGTGGTGGCGCATCTTCTCCGGCCTGTGGGGGCAACCGGCGTTTTATCGTTTCCTTCTCTTCCTGACGCTGGCCGTCGGCGTGCGCCTGATCCTTTATCATATGTACTACACCTTCCCGAAGTTCGCGATCCGGGAATTGGGGCCCGGGGCGCCGGTCGGAAGGCTTTTTCTTGTCGTCAATCCGGTCCTCATCATTATCTTGGCTCCTGTCATCGGAGCCTTGACGCAGAAGGTCTCGGCCTACAGCGCCGTCGTCATCGGAAGCGCCATCGCCGCCGGCTCCGTCTTCCTGCTGGCATTGCCGCCAACGTGGTTTGCTCCCTGGGCCAACGGCTTGCTGGGGGATCTCATCGCGAGGCGCTGGCTGGGCGTCAACTCCGCGACGATTAACCCGTACTATGTTTCGATCACGCTCATGGCCGTGGTTTACTCGATCGGCGAGGCCTTTTGGTCGCCCCGGCTCTACGAGTATCCCGCCGCCATCGCGCCGAAGGGGCAAGAGGCCTCCTATATGGCTCTTTCCATGCTGCCGTTTTTCGTCGCGAAGTTCTTCGCCGGGGGCCTTTCGGGGAAGCTGCTCCAGGATTTTTGCCCCGCTCGGGGTCCGCGCGACCCCGGTCTTCTGTGGCTTATCGTGGGGATCATGGCGCTCGCGACCCCCGCGGGCCTCGTGGTTTTTAAGCGCTGGATCCGGGTCCCCGAGGCGGGACGGGAGGCCGCATGAGCCTGCCCAGCGGCGCGGCGGGGCGCGCGAAGTCGACGCTGCGCGAGCTAAAGAAGCTCTACCCGGACGCGCACTGCGAACTCGACTTCGGCAATCCCCTGGAACTCCTCGTCGCGACGATCCTGTCCGCCCAGTGCACGGATAAGAGGGTCAATCTCGTGACGAAGGATCTTTTCAAGAAGTATCGAAGCGCCCGCGACTACGCCGAGGCCGAATCCTCCGAGATCGAGGCCGCGATCCGCTCGACCGGCTTTTATCGCGCGAAGGCCCGCTCCATCCGCGAGATGGCCGCCGCTCTCGCGCGGGACTTTGGCGGACGGGTGCCGGAGCGCATGGAGGATCTCCTGCGACTGCGCGGGGTGGCGCGCAAGACGGCGAACGTGATCCTCGGAACCGCCTTCGGGATCGCCGCCGGAGTGGTCGTGGACACGCACGTCAAGAGACTCTCCCATCGCCTCGGCCTTTCCAACGAAGAGAACCCGGAGAAGATCGAGAAGGACTTGATGGCTCTGGTCCCAAATAAGGATTGGATCTTCTTCGGCCACGCGATGATCTGGCACGGCCGCAGGCTCTGCGTCGCGCGAGCTCCCCGTTGCCCCGCCTGCCCCATGCGCGCCTTCTGTCCCCGCCGCGGGGTTTAAGCGCGAACGCCTTGGGCCTTTCGGTCCCCGGCGTCTGGGACCGGGGGGCCTTGCGGATTTCGAGGACCAGGGCTAGACTAAGGCGCGGTCGCCGGAAATTCCGCACGAAAAGGGAGATCGAGACATGGAACTTTCGCCGAAGCGGTCGGGAGCGAAAATGGCGGCGGCGGTCGCGGCTTTGGCGCTGACGGCCGGAGCCGTCTGGGCGTCGAATTCGGCGGAGTCGGATTTCTCCGCGGCGCAGGCCGCTCTCTCGGGGATGAGCGCCGCGACCCAGGGGCTTCGTCTCGCTCCCATGGCCCCCGCCCAGGCGCCGGCGTACGCGACGGTCCGCGGCGGCGTCAACCTCCAGGGGCAATTCGTTCCCGGCAAGCCCCACGACCAAGGCTCGATCGGCTCCTGCCATGATTTCGCGGCGGTCGCCTTGGTCGAGGCGGCCTATTATCGCCGCTACAAGGTCCACCTCCCCCTTTCCGAGGCGGACATGTTCGCCCAGGGGCAGATCGCGAGCGGCAAAATCTACAACCAGGCTTCGGTCTACCAAGGCGCCGGCGGCGGGCTTCAATGCGCCCTGGGCGAGGGAGGCTGGGAGGACCAGGATGTCGCCTTTATCCTCCGTCATGGGATACTCCCTTTGACGAACATGTCCTGTTATCCGTACGCCAAGATGGCGGCTTGCTACGAGAAGCAGGTCCAGCAGCCGGTGCAGGATTCGATGAAGGTTGGCGCGGTCACCGGATTCCTTCAAGTTTCAGATCAAGGCAATCTCGTCCAGAAGGCCAAGGGCAAGAAGGCGCGCGAAAGAATGAAGATCCTGGCGGCCCAACTCGAGGGCGCCGCCCCGGACGCGGATCAGCGGCGGTTGGCGGTCAAACAATCCTTGAAAGGCTTCAAGCAGGTGACTCGATACTATTACAAGGGGGTTAAGAGAAACGGCTTCGACCAGCGCTTCTACGACCAGCTGCGCGCCATGACCCCGGCCCAGTGCGAGGCGGCGGGCGCCGAGCAAGGCCGATACATCGTGTCCGAACTCAACCAGGGCCGCCCCGTGATGGTCGGCTTCGCCTTGCGGGATGTGAAGGCCTGGGTGGGCGTCGACCCGTCGCCCGAGAGCCCGGCCAAGGACACCTACGGACACGCCTTCCTCCTGACCGGCTATGCGTCGAAGGACGGCCATCCTGTTTTCCATACCTACAATTCTTGGAGCGACGGGAAAAAACAGATCAACCCGCCGGTGCTGGCGAATCAACTCTGTCGCGTCATGCAGGTCGACAGCCTTCTCACTCCCGAGGAAGCCGCGAAGCAAAAGCAGAGCTGAGGGCCCAGGCCCCAGCGAGGATCAGCGTCAGCGGGCCCTGTCGGCCCTGGATGACGGGGTCGGCGATCATCGCCGGGGCATAGCCCGCCGACAGGGCCGCGATCGCCCCATTGACGGAGAGACCGAGGAATAGTTCCCGCGGCTTCGAGAGCGCCCAGCGTTCAGCGACGCCGTTAACAACCGTCGCGAATAGCGGGAACACCCAAAGCAGATCCGACCCGTGCGAGTAGGGAGAGGCGAGAAGATAGAGCGCCAGGTAGAGCGGCAGGGCTTGGCGCCCTTTTTTCCATAAGAGGAAGGCGGCGGGCGCCATGAGCGCCATGAAAAGAGCCGCGCGCAGGACGAGCAGGCCCGAGTCCCCCAGCCGCGGCCAGGGCCCGAAGTTTTTATAGAGGAGCCAGAGGAGGCCCTGATTGTCGAGGGTCGCGATGTGGATGTGAGTCGCGGCGCTATGGAGCCACTCGATTCCCGAGAGAGCTCCGGGGGATGAAAAAACGGGAATCACGCCCACGGCGAGGGCCGTTCCGAGAGCGCGGACGTTTTTCCGGAGGGCTAAATAAAGGAGTCCCGCGGCGAGCCACTGGGGCTCGATGCCGGAGATGCCGAGAAGAACGCCGCCTAGCAACGGGCGCTTGCCGTCCGCGAACTTAAGCCCCGCCCAAAACGCGAGGAATACGGGCAGGGCCGCCTTGTGATAGGCCCAGCAAAGAATGAAACCGGGCCATGTGAACAGGAGCGGCCATTGGGAGAACTGGGCGCCGTACAGGGCCGCGGCCAGAAGGACGGAAGCCGCGCCTAAAAGGGCGCTCCAGGCATGGAAGGCCGCAAAGTAAGACGCGTCGGCCAGACGACGCAAGAGCAGGACGGCCTGCGGCGGGTAGGCGCAGCCCAGTCCCCACCGGGCCGCGAGGCTGCGCGGCCCCAGGGCCTTGGCGAGGCAGGCCTGATAGAGGCTGTGCGGCGCGTAGGGGGAGAAACCGAGCTTGAGACTCAGGCCCGCGCAGTAGTAGTAGACGAAGTCCTCGGCGCGCCGCCCGTTGTAGCGCCAGGCGATCGACGCCAGGAGGATGAGCGCCGCGAGTCCGACGGCCAGCCTCTTGGTGATGTTGGCGAGTTCCTTTCTGCGCGGGGTCTCGAACCGGAGGCATTCTGTCGGGGACTTCACTTCTTCCACTTGATCGTGCAGCCGATGGCGAAGGTCTCGGGCGTCCGGGGGGCGCGGCCGGACACGAGGTCGTCGAGGGCGGCGGCCAGGTAGCGTTCCCGGACCTTTTCCGGATGCTCCCAGTTGTCGTCGATCTTGCCCGTGTAGGCGAGCCGGCGCTCGGCGTCGAAGACGAAAAGGTGCGGCGTGTGCGTCGCGCCGTAGCGCCTCGCGGTTGCCTGGGAGTCGTCTCGCAGGTAGGGGAAGTTGAATCCCTTCTCCCGGGCGCGTTTTTTCATTTCCTCGAAGCCGTCCTCGTGGTATTTCGATGCGTCGTTGGCGTTGATGGCGACGAAGCGCGCGCCCTTTTCCGCATAGTCCTTTTGCGCCTGGATGATGCGGTCCTCGTAGGCTTTGACGTACGGGCAGTGGTTGCACGAGAAGATGACGACGAGGGCCTTTGCCTCTACGAAGTCGGCGAGAGCGTAAGTTTTGCCGTCGGTTCCCGGAAGGGAAAAGTCGGGCGCCTTGTCCCCTAATTTCATGGCGTTCCTCCTTGGGTGATATCCTGGAAATTGATTCCGGCTCCCCCGACCTGACCCTGGGGGTCTTGGATGATGATCGTGCTGTAGCCGATAAGCTTCGTCTGGCCCCGGAAGGTCCAGGAAACTTCCTGGCGCCGCACGGTCTTGCGCGTTGCCAGGGCGTCCAAGAGGATGTTGGCGACCTGGGGGGCGTTCCAGAGCGCCTCGGAGACGGGCGTGTTGAGCGCGATCTCGGGAGCGATCGACAGGATGCGCCGGGCCGCGGGGTTGGCGAGGATCATGCGGCCGTGCGTGTCGACGGCGATAAAGCCTCCCGTGAGGTTCTCGAGAACGCTCGCGTTTCTCATCGCGACCTTGTCCATCATGAGCTCGAGCTTGTGGGCCCGCACGGCGGTCGCCGCGGCCTGGCAGGCCGCGCGGACGAGGGCCAAATCCTCCTCCCCGAAGACGCCCCCGCGCTTGTTGACGAGGGTCACGGCGCCCTTGAGGTCGAGTCGGTCCATCAGAGGGAGGACCAGGGCGGACTTGGCCGCGAGCCCCGCGGGCGAGTCGGCGTCGGCGGCGAATCGGGAGTCCGCGGCGGCGTCCTGAACCACGAGGGGCTCCTTATAGAGGATGGACCATCCGACGAGCCCCTTGCCGGACTCGACGCGCAATCCCGCCCCCGGCGACTTCGCGGCGGCCGAGGGCTCCCCAAGGACATAGCGCAGGACGAGGGAGCCGTCCGAGGGCTGGAAGGCATAGTAGGCGCCGGACTCGGCGTTGAGCGCCAGAGCCAGCTTCTGCACGATACGCTCCCAGACTTTTTCCTCGTCGACTTCCTTGGTTTGGGCCAAGAGCTCGATGATGGCGTAGAGGGCGCGCAGAGAGGACTCGTGATTCATGCCGTTGGCGGTCATCGCGTCTTGCGCCTCGTTCGCGCCCGCTGGATCAAGGAAGGATGCTTGGCCGGCTTGCGGGCGGAAGAGCGCCGCTTCGGCGCCGACGGTTTCTTGGCGGCGGTGTGGGGCTTGGGCGTGAGGCGCATCCTCGTGGGCGCGCGACCGGCGGGGGATGGAGCGGGGCGCAGCGTTTTGAAGTATCGCCGCAGCCCGCTCACGATGGCCTTGGCCAGCAGGTTCTGGAATTGGGGCGACAGCAGATCCATTTCCTGGTCGGGAAGGATCAGATAGGCCGACTCGATGAGGATCTCCGGCATTTCCGTGGGGCGTAGGACGAGATAGTTTCCTAGCCTCACTCCTTCGTCCGCCAGGGGAACAAGGGTTTCATAGGCCGAGTGGACCGCGCGGGCGAGCGGCAGGCTTCCCGGCTGGTAATAGTAGATCGAATATCCATGCGGCGAGGCGAGGGGGTTTTCGCCGTCCGCCATATCGTTGTTGTGGATGCTGACGAAGGCGTCGGAGCGGGATTCCCAGGCGAGCTTGGGCCTCGCCGCGAGATCAACCTCCTCTTCGGCGTTCTGGCGGCTCAAGATCGGAATCGCCCCCTCGCTGGTCAGGCGCTTGGCGACGGCGTTCGCGATGGCCATATTGACGTCCATCTCGCGGGTCCCCAGGGGGCCGATGGCGCCGGGGTGATCCGGATTGTGCCCTGGATCGAGGAAAATCCTCAGGCCGGCGAGAGGCGATCCCGCGCCCTTGATCGAAGGCGGCCGGATAAGGAGGACCTTAAGCGTCGAGCCGTTTTGGGAATATTCCGCGTGGTAGCCCCAGAGGGAGCGTCCCGCCCGCAGCTTGATTTCAAGACGAAGCCCTTGCGGACTTTCCCGACCGAAACGGATCGAGTCGAGAAACGTGTCGGAGGAATCGTAAACGATCCAGTTCGTGTGGGAAACGGCGCCGTAGAGGATGAGGGAAAGGGAGTCGCCGGAGGGCGATTCGATCGCTTGGAAGGGGACCCGGGTCCGCAGGGGGATATGAACCTCCGTTCCCGCGGGAACGGCTTTTTCGGTGATGACGCCGGTCACGGCGCGGTGAATCGGAAAGCCCGAGGGCAAGATCTCGAGGTCGGAGGCCGGCAGCCAGCCGTAAAATCCCGGATCAATGCGCAGCTTCAACCGGCGGCCGTCCTGACCCCAGATGGGGAGCGCGACGCCCGGCGCGACGTAAAAGAGGTTGCCCCAGGCCGGAGTTTGGGTGAACAGCACGGAGTCGGCGGTTTTGACCCGCCCGATAACCGGCGTTCGCGAGGCGAAAGAGACCGTCCCGCGGCTCCACGCCGTCTTGTCCCACCAATGGTTTCCGAGGCGGTACTGGATTTTCGAGGGAGGAAGATCCTCCCCGGGCCGGACGAGATAGTCCGTTTCGTAGATCCCAAGGACGGGGTCCGCCTCCTGCATGGCCAGCCAAGGCCCGCCGGGGATCCTGGCGAAGGCCCGGCGATGGCGCGAAGCCTTCATGCGAAGCCGCAGCCAGTCGCCGGCGCGCAGGCCGAGGGGGCGGTTGGGAGACAGGGACGCCGGATCAATGGAGGGAGGGGATTCCGGGAGGGGAGCGGGAGGCGTCGAAACGACGACTTGCCGCCGCGCCGTAAACGGCTTCTGCCCCGGGCGCGAGAGGCTTAGGTCGAACGTGAAGGGCCCGGGCCTGATCGGAAGCCACGCGAGGTACGCGCCATCCGAGGCGACCGGGACGCTCGTTCCGTTGATCGCGAGGACCGCTTGAGGATCGGAGACGGCGCCGATGATGAAGTCCCCGGCGGTCGCGGGAAGGACGGCGCCCTCCGCCGGCCGGACGACCGTGATCCAAGGGGCGCTCGAAGGGATGACGACCGGCGGGGACGCCGGCTTCACGGGGACGTTCGCGGCGCGCGAGAAGGAGGCGAACAAGAACGCGAAGAAAATGGATCCTAACACTCGCGGATTCTACAATTTTGGCTTTCCCCGCTCAGCAATCAGCCATCAACCCAGAACAAGGTTCATGCTGAATGCCGAGCGTTAGAAAAAAGTCCCGAAAAAGAGACGGCGGCGGCGGGGCTTCTCGGCGGAGAAGTCCATGACGAGCACGCCCGACTCGAGCTCGGCCAGCGTCTGGCGGAAGCGCTCCTTGAAGGTGGTTTCGAGAGCCCGGCCCGCGCCCCGGCTGCTTTCGAGGAGCTGGTCTCCTCCGGCGTAGATCATGACGTGGTTGATCCTGCGCGAGCGCTCCGAGGCGGTCAGGAAGACCAGGTCTCCCTCTCGCAGGTCCTCGCGGCGCGCGGGATGCGCCGCGCGCCTTTGATCCCGGGCGTTTCGCGGGATGTTCATGCCGGCGGCGCGATAGGCGAGCTCGACGAGGCCCGAGCAGTCGACGCCGACGTCGGGCGCGAACTGGACGCCGGAGCGTCCGCCCCAATAGTAGCGTTCGCCGAGGAAGAGGCGGGCGCTTTGGATAATGCGGCGCCGGCGCGTCTTCTCGTCGAGATTTTCCAGGGAGCCGACGGCCTCCGGCGCGAAAGCCGCGGCCGAGCCGTCCAGGAGACGCAGCGAGCGTCCGGAGCGATTGAACGAGACTTTGGAGAGGCAGGTGCTCACGGAAAGGAGCCGGGGCGACGAGGAGGAGCCCCGGGGCGAGGATTGCTTGGCGAGGATGACGGCGTCGGGGGGTTCGGCGGGGAGCCTCAGAACGATCCCCCCGGCCTGGACCCATCCGGCGTATCCCGACCAACCGCGTCCCTTCCGGAATTGGCGCTGTTCAAGGGCTTCGATGTCGGCCCAATCCCCCCGGGCCCTCTTCAGCCTGGCCGGCTCGGCGTAGAGCAATTGGGTGAGATGGCTGGGATCGTGGAGGCGGCGCAGCGTCTCGCCGCCGGATTTCCGAGGCTTGCTCCAGATGTCGACCGTCGCGTCGGCCGCCTCCACGAGGGAGCCCTGGAGAGGCCAGGCGATATAGGCGAGTCCGCCTTTGTTGGCGAGCCAGGCCTCATAAAATTGATCGCGGCGGTAGACGCGGCGCGCCGCCGCGCGGCTTTCCGCCGCGGGGTCGAGGCAGATGACGTCTCCCGTCCGGGAAAATCCCACGACCAGGACGAAATGCCCCTTGGTTTTTTTCAGGGGAGCGCCGTCGAGTTCGCCGGGGTCGAAGGTCAGGCTCGCGGCGACCGGCCGTCCTGCGGCGATCAACCGTTCGAGCGCCGCCATGGAATCCAGGCGCGCGGCGAAGGAGAGGAGATTTTGCGAGCCGGCGTAATACGTATTGGCGCTCCAATCCCCGAAAAGCCGCGTCGTTTGGTCCCGGACTTTCTCGGCGACGAGCGCCGTGGGCCGCTCGCGCCCCCAATAGGAGAGGAGCATGGCGAGCGTCGTGGGGCTGCAGATGTCGTGCTTGTATTTTTCCCGCTCCTCCTTCTGGGAGCGGGGCCGGACCCTGATCTCGCGCACCCAGGGCCCCGGGCGATAGGGGCTCGGCGGCGCGGCCTTTCCGTCCCAGAACGCGAGCGCGGCAAGCTTGAGGGTCACGGGCCCTCCGTCCGGCTTTAAAATGGCGCGATAGCGGACGGCGTCGGCGGGCCGCTTGAGCTTCAAGGTGTCGATGTCGACGAGCCCGTCGGCGTCCTCCTGGGAGGGCGGCGAATAAAAAAGGCCGCCCCGGCTTTCCCCCATGTCATACCAGCGCGACCATCGCCCTCCGAGCCGCGCCCGCGCTTGGAAGCCGAGGGCGCTGCCTGCCGGGACCACCGCGTTCCAGGAGGGCACCACGCTCGTGAAGGGCGCCGGCGGCTGGAGAACATCCGACGTGACGGTCCCGGAGCCGGAGGCGGCCTCGAAAAGCCCCTTCTCGAAAGGGACTCTCTTGAGCGCGGGCGCAAAGAGGGTCCTGGCGTCGTGCGGCGTGCGATGGATGATGTTGAAGGACATCGCCGATGTCTCAGCGGGGCTAACCGCGAAAAATAACCCCGCGAGGAGCATTCCGAGCCGCGCGGAAAACCTCGTGATTACTTGACCAGCGTATTCGTTGATTTGCGGGGCGGATCGTTGGCCGGCCGGACCGGGGGCTTGGGATTGCCCTTGAATTGGGGCGTCAGCTCGGCGTTCGTCTTCGCCCAATCGGGGCTCTCGTCCACGGAGCCCACGATGGCGCCGATGGGACACTCCGGAAGGCAGACCCCGCAGTCGATGCACACCTCGGGGTCGATGATCATGAAAGCCTCGCCCTTATAGGTCCCGGGATGGATGCACTCGACGGGACAGACCTCCTGGCAGGAGGCGTAGACTTCGCCCAGGCACTTCTCGGTGATGACGTGTGGCATATTCCTCTTTCTTCCGTTACACTGTGATTATTCGCGCTCTCGACGGAAATGGACCACGCGCGCTGTCGAAATGATCATAGACATTTTGCCCGGGGCTGTCAACGCGCCCCGCGGGGCTGGTTGGCGGCAGGCCTTTTTGTTTTGGGCGCGGCTGTCCCGGGCCTAGGCATGCCCGACGCCGGAGCCGTTTATTCCATCGACTCCTCGACGGCTCCTCCCTTCCACGACGGATTCGGCGCCGCCTTTCTCCACGGAACGCGTTTCACGGGGGCTTTTTCCCTTGATTGGCGCAACGTCGGCCCGCGCTACCCCGATTATGAAACCCAGGTGCAAGACGAGATCTTCTTGAGCGACACGTACGTCGGATTCGAGGGGCCGTTCGTGGACAGCGTGCCCTTCAAGGTCGAGTTCAATATGCCGACTTCGGACCAGGGCGTGATGAATCTCTATCAGCTCTACTTCGCTTATGACCGGATTCCGAACGTCAAGCTCCAGGCTGGAAAATTCCTGGTCCCCTTCGGCTACTATAACGAGCTCTACCGGCCGGACGATTACCTCACCGTCACCCGTCCCCTCGCCTTCGCCTCTCCCGACGATCTCGACCTGGTCAGCCGCGTCAATTCCCCGACGCCGCCTTTGAGCGTGGGCTATACCGATATCGGCGGCCGGGCGAGCTATTATCCGAAGGCACGCTCGGCGCTCGTCCCGAAGGAATTGACGGTTTACGTGGTCAACGGCCTGGGAGAAATACCCAACCGGTCGAGGACATTCCCCAATCCCGCTCAGTTGGGCGTGCCGCCGATCGGGGCGGGAGGGACGAACATCGACTTCGGGCATCAGGACAATAACTTGGCCGACAACAATAACCCCAAGGCCGGCGGCGGCCGGGTTTCCTGGTCGTTGGGGGATATCCGAGTGCCTCTCCCAGGCGGGGAGTTTACGGATTTGAAAGGGGTGACTTGGAGCGCCTCCATGATGGACAGCGACTACAACCTGGAAGGGAATCTCAACTACCAGATCTACGACTCGGCCCTGAACTTCCTTTGGGAGGGCTTCAGTATATCCTCGGAATACGTCTACGGGTACAACCAGTTCATCGCTCCCATCGATAATGGAGCCAATCCGTCGAACCAACCGCAATGGTCTGCGGCTACGGTGAACGCCTGCAACCTCGCCGGCGGCGTGGCGTGCGGGGAGGATTTTCAAATCAACCAGGGTTATTACGTCCAGGCCGCGTGGCCCCTGATTCGAAAACCTTGGTGGGGGAAGCGTCTCATGGGGGCTCTCGTGTTTAATCAATTGTTCCACCGCGGGCCCGCCCTGGATCTTTTTTCCGGCGTGACGATAGGAGGGACGACGTACTCCTCCATCGAGGCGTTGGATCCAAGCGGCGCTCGGGCTTCCACGCGCATGGATAAATACACCGCGGCCGTGGACTACGAACTGACGAGGCATTTCCAGTTGAAAGCCGAATATTCCTATTGGGTGATGGGGGACGCCACGACGCCGACCCCCGACTTCACGAACGCCCCGCAACACGGCTCGACGAACATCTACCAGACCGTGCTGGCGCTCGTGATGGGATTTTGATGGCGGGGTGTTTGGCCGTCGCGGCTCTTCTCTTTGTCCGCGCGGTCTCCGCGGGCGCGCCGGGCTGCCAATCGGCCCCGTTCAAGGCGACGCTGACGGGGAAATGCTCGTCGAAGGATTCGACGGAATACATTCTCAAATTCCCATCTCCGGTTAAGAGCCCCTTCCCGGCCAACGATATCGTTTGGGGGCGTTGGGCCGTTCCGCGGGGAGTTCCCGGCCCCTATCCGGCGGTGTTGATTCTTCCGATCATGGCCGCGCCCAATCAGTGGATTGAAAGCCAGTTCATGAAACGGTTGCTGGGCGGCGGCTTCGCGGTTCTTCTTCTTGAGACTCCCTACCAGTTCCATCGGCGTCCGAGGGAAGGAATTCCAAGCGGCCAAGTCTTTCTCGCGCGAACGGCCAAGCACTTGGCCTTCAACTTCCGCCAGTCGGTGCTCGACGGGAAGCGCGCCCTCGCCTGGCTGCGCGGGAATCCCCAAGTCCTGAAAAAGCACATCGGCATTTTGGGGGTCAGCCTCGGCGCCTTGGCCGGGTCGAGCCTCTACTCCGTCGACAAGACGCCGTCCTACGCCGTTTTTCTCCTGGGCGGCGCCGATTTTCCGAGCCTCGTCGAACATAGCGCGATGACGGGAAAATTCGTGCGTCAATGGGGGATCGCGGAATCGGAGCTTCGCGAGGCTTTCGCCGGTCTCGACCCCCTCGCCTACAGGGAGCGGAATCGCGGCAAGAAGGCATTGCTCGTCAACGCCTCCTGGGACGATGTGATCCCGAAGGAAAATGCCGAACTTCTGCGGGAGGCTTTCCCCTCGTCCCGGCAAATTTGGGTCCCATTGGGGCATTACAGCTCCATGCTTCATATGACCTGGCTTCCCGGCTACGTGGAAAAGGAGTTCGCTCGGCATCTCAATGGGAGCGCCGGCGGCCGAGGCCGTCGTGCGAGCCACATCCCGTGGGCATCGGGCATTGCCGCTGTCGCCGCCGCGGCCGCGATGTTTGCCTTTGCCTTAAGAAAAGCAACAAATACGAAATAGATTTTGATTCTCGGGATATTATAATGCGCCGTGTTTCGCCGAGCGGTTTCGGCGTATTTCGCGGCATTTTTGTGTCTGGGCCTCGGCTTGGCTTCGGCCTGGGCTGATCAATTCTACGATCTCCTGCCTGGCGCGAGGGCCATGGGCATGGGCATGGCCTACAGTTCGATCGCCAACGATGCGTTCGGCATGTTCTTCAATCCCGCCGGCACGGCGAACGCCCCCCTTCCGGAAATGGGAACCTCGATCGGACGGATGCCGGATCCGACGGGAAACCTCTCGTGGTGGGATATGAGCTACATCAGGCCGTACCCTTCCATCCACTCGGCCACGGTCGGATTCTCCTACGACGGGCAGTGGCAGACCGAGAATCTCTACGAGCAGGACTTCCTTTTCAACTACGCCCAGGATATCGACCTGTCGAAATATCATCTGTCAAAGCCGCTCCAAGTCGGCGGCAATTTCAAGGTCCTGGACACGGCCGTGGCGCCGGGGGCGGGGGGGACGGCCGCTTTGGGTTTCGACGGCGGCGTGCTCGCCCGGTCGGATTTCGGATGGAACAGCGGCATGTCGCTGCTCAATCTCACGACCGACCCCGGTTTTCCGCACCCGACGTTTATTTGGGGCAATTCCTACGACTACGACCATTGGCTGACCGCGGCGGTGGACCTTCATATACGGCCCGGACTGACCGCGTTTTATCCCGGGCTCGAGGCGTCCTTCGATCAGGGCCTCTTGGATGCCAGGATCGGCAAGGGCCTGCCCTTGGAAGGCGTCAACCAACTCGCCTTCGGCTTCGGCGTCGATTTTTCGCCCTTTGTCCTGGACGCGGCCTCCACCTTCCCGACGGGAGGCGTCTATCGTTCGGGCGGCGGCTACCAGATGTCCCTGAGCTACCGTTTCGGCGCCCCGACCTACGAGGCGAAATTCGTCGGCGAGGCCGCGCGCGAGGCGGACGAACTCGCGGCCCGCATTCAGGCGCTCCAAGCCCAGAAAAATGATTTGGAGCTGAAATTAGGCCGTACCCGCACGGACTCCGAAGCCGCGAGCGGCCAACTCTCGGTGCTGGAGGCGCGCATCAAGGAGCTTGAGGCCCGTTACAAGGCCCTGACCCAGGCGATCGAGCGCACGAACTTCGACCTTCAATCCCTGCGGAACCGCAAGGCCGCGCTTCTGCTTCCTTCCGGGCCCGGCCCCAAGATCCCGACGCCTCCCCAAAAAGCGGCTCCCGCTTGGCCCAAGAAGCACGTCGTCGTGGAAGGGGATACGCTCCGGTCGTTGGCGAAGAAGTATTACGGCGACGAAACCCTCTGGGAGCGGATCTATGATGCCAATCCCGATGCGATTGATCGCGGCCTGCCCCATCTGGGCAGCGTCTTGACGATCCCGGCGCCTCGGAAGCCGTCGCCCACGGGGCGGGAGACGCAAGGAGGCGGCGATGGCGGCCCATAACGCCGGAGTATCGGCGGCGGCCGTCCTCCTTGCGGGAGGGGAGGCGGGGCTGCGCCGGGAATGGGCCCTTCTTTTGGGCGAGTGGGGTTACGGCGTGCGGCAAGCCGTCGATTTGAAATCGACGATCGAGATGCTGGCCGAGGAGAGAGCCAAGGTCCTTGTCTGGATGCCGACGGAAGAGGAGGGGGACGACAAGACGGCGTCCGCCGTGAGGGAAATCATGGCCGCCTGCCCGCTTCTTCCCGTCATCGTGACGCCGGCGCGCAGGGACGCGTCGCGGGCGATCGAGCTTTTAAGGCTGGGCGCCTGGGAGGTTCTGCCCTGGCCTCAAAGCCAGTCCGCCCTCAAATCGGCGCTCGCCCGCGCGATCCGGTTCGAGGGAACGAGCCTTTCCGTCGCTCCTCCTCCTCGCGAGCCCTCGAGCCGGGCCGTGCTCTGGGGGCTGACGCTGGCCGCCCTGCTGGGCCTTGCCTTGGGGGTGCTCTCCGTGCGGCGCGCCCAACTTCGCCGCGAGACGGCTTCGCGTGCGGCGGCCCATTGGGACCTGCCCTACAGCCATCCCTCATCGCTCGCCTTTGACGGCGGGGGCTTCTGGATTTCCGATTGGTACACGAGGACTCTCAATTTCCATCGCCGTGCCGACATGAGCCTGGCGCGCGTGGTTCCGCTGACTCGCGAAACGCCCATCGGGATCGGCTTTGGCGGAGGTTTTCTCTTCACCTCGGAGGCTCGTGGAGCGATCGCGCGGCACATGAAGGACGCCTCCTTCACGACCTTGGGCGTCTACCGCCAGGATGCCTACGACACGGTTGGAATCGCTTACGACGGGCTTTTCCTATGGACCGTCTCGAGGCACACGCTCTATAAGCGCATCCTCGACGCGGATTTGAGCGTCGTCGAGAGTTGGCCGTATCCCGGCCGGAAGGCGGCGGCCTTGGCTTTCAACGGTGAATCCCTCTGGTCTTTGGATTCGGGGACGGGGGAACTGATCCGTCATCGGCTCGACCGGCCCGGGGAGGCGGCGGCGCGAGTTCCTTTGCCGGAGTACAAGGACGGGAACTACGAGCCCGTGGGGCTCGCCTGGGACGGCGCGCGCTTTTGGAGCGTCGCCGCGCGCCGTTCGGACGGCCGGATCGGGGCCGGCGCCCCGGCGGCTCGGATTTTCCGCCACGCGGCCATGGGAATCGAGTAGCGATGCCGAAAACATGCATTTCGCTTCCCGTCTTAATTGAGTTCGAGCCGGGGCTTTTTAAGCGCGAGGCCTGGGGACGCATCGAAAGGCTTTCCCACGAAGGGGCGAGCTTGGCGACCTTGGCGCCGATCGCTTATGGGGAGCGGCTCCGGTTGAGCTTCCAGCTGTGGGGGGACTCCTTTCGGGAGCTGGCTTGCGAGGCGGCCGACGCGTGGAAGGACGAGGACGGCTATTTTCAAGCGGAGATCGAGTTCCGCGACGAGGCCGAGCGCCGCCGCTTGGCGAAACTTCTGTGGGAGATCCTGTCGCGATAGCGGCACCGGAGCCTTCCAGGGCCTTCCGTTGCTTTCCGTTGCTGCCCTTAAATTTTCTATCGTATGAGCCATGATGGACTCGGCGGCCGTTCTTCGCGAGACCCCCCTCGTCGCGCGGCATAAAGCCCTGGGCGCCAAGATGGTGGATTTTCACGGCTGGACGCTGCCTATCTACTACAGCGGCATCCTGGCCGAGCACGAGACGGTTCGGAGAGCCTGCGGGCTTTTCGACGTGTCTCATATGGCCCAGATCGAAGTTTCGGGGCCGGATGCTGTCGCATTCTGGCAAAACCTGATCCCGACCGACGTCGCGAAGCTCCGGCCAGGCAAGGCCGTCTATACCCATCTTCTCAACGAGCGCGGCGGCATCGTGGACGACCTGATCGTGAGCGGCCTGGCGCTGGACCGCACCTTCGCGGTCGTCAACGCGGCCACGACGGAAAAGGACTGGACGTGGATCGAGGCGCATCGCGGCAAACTCCGCGTCGATTTGCGCCGGCGCAGCCCCGAGCGCGGCATCATCGCGGTCCAGGGTCCCAACTCCCGCGCATTGCTCGCTAAGGAGCAGGGGCTCGAAGCCGTCTCCCGCATGGGGCGTTTCGAGGCCTGGGAGGGGCGGGTCTTCGGGACGGATCTTTTCGTCAGCACGACGGGCTATACGGGAGAGGAGGGCTTCGAGATCATGGCCCCCGCCCCGGATCTTCCGCGGATATGGGACGCGTTGCTTGATCGCGGCGCGGCCCTGGGCGTTAAGCCCTGCGGGCTGGGCGCTCGCGACACGCTGCGGCTCGAGGCGGGCTATCTTCTCTACGGGCAGGACGCGGACGACGATCACTCGAGCCTGGAGGCGGGCTACGGCTGGCTCGTGGATTGGGACAAAGGCGAATTCATCGGCAAGGAGGCCCTGATGCGGCAAAAAAAGGAGGGATTGGCGAGGAAGCTTTATGGGCTGCGGCTTAAGGAGGCGGGGATACCCCGCGCCGGCGCCGCGGTATCGATCGGGGGAAGGGCCGCCGGGTCCTTGACGAGCGCGGGCTTCTCCCCCACTCTCAAGGCCGGCATCGGCCTCGGTTATCTGGACCGGCCGGGCCTCAAGCCCGGGGACGCCGCCGCTGTCGACATTCGGGGCCGCTCCGCGGCCGCCGAGATCGTCAAGCTCCCCTTCTACTCCCATGCCTAATCCCGCTTCCTGCCGGTACGCGCGGACGCACGAGTGGGCCTGGTCCTCCGAATCCGATGGCCTCGTTTGGGTCGGGCTTTCGGACCACGCCCAAAAGGAGATCGGCGACATCGTCTTCGTCGATACGCCCAAGATCGGAAGCAAGGTTTCCGCCGGCCAGGCGGTCGGCGTCGTCGAGTCCGTCAAGGCGGCGTTCGACATCTATGCTCCCGTTGCGGGCGAGGTCGCGGCCGTCAACGTCGAGATCGCGAAGGATCCCGCTCTTCCCAACCGGTCTCCATACGACGAGGGCTGGCTCTTCAAGCTCAAGCCCTCCGATCCGGCGCAGATGAAAAAGCTCCTTGATCAGGCCGCCTATGAGGCCTTCCTCAAGACGGATGCCGCGGCTCATGCGGGCCACTGACGCGGCGGCTAAGCGCGCGGGCGAAACCGAGTCCGCGGAGTCTTCCGGCTTCTCGTCACGCCATATCGGCCTCGATTCGAAATCGATCCGATCGATGCTGGAGGCGGTCGGGCACGGCTCCCTGGAGGCCCTCGCGGCCGCGGCCGTTCCGGAGGAGCTGCGTCTGAGCCGGCCGCTCAAGCTCGGGCCGGCCTTGGGCGAGGAGGAGGCCTTCCGGGAGCTTGAGGCTCTGGCGGCTCAAAACGAAATTTACAGATCCTACATCGGGATGGGTTATTACGAGACGATCCTTCCCGCCGCCATACGGCGCGGGATCCTTGAAAATCCTGGTTGGTATACGCCCTATACGCCCTACCAGGCTGAAATATCGCAAGGCCGTCTCGAGGCCCTCCTCAACTTCCAGACCATGATCGAGGATTTGACCGGCCTGCCGGTGTCGAACGCCTCGCTCCTCGATGAGGCGACGGCTGCGGCCGAGTCGATGACGCTGTGCCTGGCCGCCCATCAGGGTCCGGAGGCGCCGGGGCCCTTTTTCGCCGGCGACCGCTGTCATCCGCAGACTCTGGCCGTCCTGCGCACCCGCGCCGCGGCCCTTGGAATCGAGCTCGTGGTTTCGGATCCGGAGTCGTGGGACTTCGGGCGCAAGCCCGTGGGCGTCTTGATCCAGTACCCGGAGACGCGGGGAGGCATCCCGCCGAACATCGCGGAAGTCTCGCGCAAAGCCCACGAAGCGGGAGCCCTGACGGCGGTGGCCTGCGATTTGCTCGCCTTGACCCTTTTGAAGCCGCCGGGAGATCTCGGCGCCGACATCGCGCTGGGCTCGGCACAGCGTTTCGGCGTCCCTCTGGGCTACGGCGGGCCCCACGCCGCGTTCTTCGCGACGCGCAAGGAACACCAACGGCTCATCCCCGGGAGAATCGTGGGAGTCTCGAAAGACGGCTCGGGGAGGCCGGCCTTGAGGCTCGCGCTCCAGACGCGCGAGCAGCACATACGCCGGGAGAAGGCGACGTCGAATATCTGCACGGCGCAGGCCCTCCTCGCGGTCATCGCCTCGTTTTACGCCGTCTACCATGGGCCCGAGGGCCTCAAGCGCATCGCGTTGAGGATCCGACGCCTCGCCTCGGCTCTTGCCCTGGGCCTTCAAAAACTCGGCTACCGCACCGGACCGGAGCCTTTCTTCGACACGGTCTTGGTCGAGGCCAGTCCTTCGGCCCAAAAGCGCATCCTCGCCGCGGCTGAGAGGGCTCGCGTGAATCTCCGCGAGGTGGATGAAGGATTTTGCGTTTCCATGGACGAAGCCGCCTCGGAGGCGGATGTCGAGAGGCTGTTGCGCGTTTTCGCCGCCGGCAAGCGCGCTCATCTCGATGTCGCGAAGCTCCTGCGAGCGGCCTCCGGGGAGTTCGAGCCGGCCCTGCGCCGCGCGGGCGCGTATCTTACCCACCCCGTTTTCAACAGCTTTCGTTCCGAGACCGAGCTCATGCGCTACATGAAGCGCCTTGAGAATCGGGACGTCTCGCTCGTTCACTCCATGATTCCACTGGGATCCTGCACGATGAAGCTCAACAGCGCCTCCGAGATGCGCTCGTTGGATATCCCCTCGGTGACGGGCCTCCATCCTTTCGTCCCCGCGGCGCAGGCCAAGGGATGGGCAAAGATCCTGGAGGGCCTCGCGGATGCGATCAAGGAGATCACGGGGTTCGATGCCGTTTCCTTCCAGCCCAACGCCGGCTCCCAGGGGGAATACACGGGGCTCATGGCGATTCGGCGCTATCACGAGTCGCGGGGGGAGGGGCGCCGCCGCGTCTGTCTGATTCCACGATCGGCTCACGGCACGAATCCCGCCTCGGCCGCGGCGGCCGGCTTCTCGGCCGTTCCGGTCGAGACGACATCGGACGGCTCGATCGACAGGGAGGATCTCAAACGGAAAATCGCGGCGAATTCACGGGAGCTGGCCGCGATCATGATCACCTATCCCTCCACTCACGGCGTGTTCGAGGAGGGCCTCAAGGAGATCTGCCGGCTCGTCCACGAGGCAGGCGGCCAAGTCTATCTTGACGGCGCGAACTTAAACGCCCTCGTCGGGCTCTGCCGGGTGGGGGAGGTTGGCGCGGACGTTTGCCACCTCAACCTCCACAAGACCTTCTGCATCCCTCACGGCGGCGGCGGTCCTGGGATGGGTCCCATCGCCGCGGACAAGCACCTGGCGCCCTTCATGCCGCGCCATCCCCTCGCCCGCGTCGGAGCCCGGGATCTCGGAGCCGTGTCCGCCGCGCCGTTCGGTTCAGCGTCCATCCTGCCGATTGCGTGGCTCTATATCAGGCAGTTGGGCGGCGAGGGCCTCACGAGGGCCACTCAAGCCGCCATTTTGAGCGCCAATTACGTCGCGCGACGGCTTTCGAGCCATTATCCCCTGCTCTACCGCGGACGGGGAGGCTTGATCGCCCATGAGTGCCTGCTGGATTTGAGGGCGTTCAAGGACAGCGCGGGCGTCACGGTCGAGGACGTGGCCAAGCGGCTTATGGATTACGGCTTTCACGCGCCGACCGTCTCCTGGCCGGTCGCCGGAACGCTCATGATCGAACCGACCGAGAGCGAGTCCAAGGAGGAGATCGACCGTTTCGTGGACGCGATGATCTTGATCCGCGGCGAGATCCGGGACATCGAGGCGGGACGATCCGACCGAACCGACAACCCTTTGAAAAACGCCCCTCACACGGCCCTGATGATCGCCTCCGACGACTGGCGCCATCCCTACGGCCGCGACAAGGCGGCGTTTCCGGCGCCGTGGACGCGGGAACGCAAGTTCTGGCCTTTCGTGGGGCGCATCGACAATGCCTACGGAGACCGCAATCTCGTCTGCGCCTGCCCTCCGTGGAATTGATCCCAGGTTAGAAAACGCCCATGGCAGGCCCCGTCTCCTTCAGCAAACTCGTCTTGATCGTTGATGACGACGAGGGGTCCCTCGATCTTCTGGAGCTTCTCGTCAAAAACGAGGGTTTTCTGGCGCAAACAGCGGGGGACGGGGCGACCGCCCTGGAAAAGGTCAAGACCCTTAAACCCGACTTGCTCATTCTCGACCTGATGCTCCCGCGCTACGGCGGCTTCGAGGTTCTTCGGCGCATGCAGCAGGATCGGGAGGCCTCCCGCATCCCGATCATCGTCGTCAGCGGCCGCTATACCGAGACGACGACGGTGGAGATCATCCGCCAGGAGCCCAATGTCAAGGACGTCTTCGCCAAGCCCGTTCCTCAGGAGGAGTTCAAGGCGGCGCTGCACCGTATTTTGGATTCCCGATGAAGTTGTACGGAAAAGCGCTTCTTGTCGTGTTGGGGGGATGGGCCCTGGCTTTCGTTTTGGCCTGGACGGACTTGAGTCTGCGCGCGAGGCAAGCCTACGCGGAAGGCCTCAAGTATCTGGACTGGCAGGAGCATCCCGAGAGCAAAGCGGCTCATTACGACGCGGCGCTCCGTCGGCGCCAGATGAAGCTTGACGGGGAACTCAAGGCCGGCCGTTTGGCGCCCGACGCCTACAAGGCTCAATCCACCCTTTTGCGCTTCGAGCGCGACGAGCGGGTCTCCGAAAGCTCGCTGAAATACGCTTACGTCTGGTTCCAGACGGGCTGCGATCTTTTTTCCCCTCCCCGAGGCCGTTGGGCTAGGCTCTGCTGCGAGAGGATGCCGGGAGTCTTGGGCCGGTGGAAAACCGAACTCAAGGCGCGGCGCGTATCCTATGAAGACGACATGGTTGAGTAGAGGAGTCTTCCCTTGAAAAATATCCTCAAATTCGCCGTCGGGCTTTTGCTTTTTCCGGTCGTGGTCGCGCTTTGGTGGGAGCTCCTGCGCGCCGCCTCCGGGGCGGCCGCGGCGCAAAAGGCCGCCGCCCTTCCCTTTTTCGGCGGTTTCTTGGGGTACGCTCTGCTTTGGCTGTGGAGCCGCGCGGGGCGTGGTCCGGCCGCAAGGCGGACCGCCTCGATGCTGCGCGGGCTTTACGTCTTGGGACATGAGTCGGCCCACGCGGCCGCCGCCTGGGCCTTCGGCGGCCATATTTATGAATTCAAGGCGAGTCCCGAGGGAGGGCACGTGAAGCTTTCCAAGTCGAACGCCTTCGTCGCCTTGGCGCCGTATCTCGCGCCAGTGCCGGCCCTGGCGGCGCTCTTGGTTTTTCGAGTCGCGGTCTGGATTCGCCCGGGTTGGAATTCCCTGGGCGCCGTTGCCGGGATGATGGGCGTGGGGCTCGCTTTTCATCTCCTGGAAACCCTGGCGTCCGTGGGAGACGTTTCCCAGCCCGACCTTCATATGGCGGGAGGGGTTCTCTTCTCGATCTCCCTCATCGGTCTCGGCAACGCGGTCATGACGCTCGCCGCCCTGAAGGCTTTTTTCCCCCACTCGGTGGCGTTCCTCGACGTCCTGCGCCGCTGCGCTCTGGATATCGCCGGCTTATGGACGTTCGTCGCCTCGCAAGGGAGCGCGGCGCCCGCGCCGGCGAAGTAAGGCTCCGCCATGGCGCCTTCCCGCCGGGCGCTCCGCCGCCTTCTCCTCGCGTTCAAAATCGCGGGGGGAATTCTTATGGGGCTCGCCGTCCTTGCCAGCATCGCCCTTGTCGCGGCCTTCGGGTATCTGGAGCGGGCGAAGAATCCGGAGCGCCTCAAGGCGGCTATCACGGAGGGCTTAGGCGTGGCTACGGGGAGGCCCGTGTCGATCCGAAGGGTCTTCGTGACGCCCCGCGGACTTCGCATCCGCGGGCTCGCCGTTTACGACAAGGAGGGTTCGCCGCCCGCTTTCCAGTGTCGTTCGGCCCTCTTGACCGTCAGTATCGCCTCTCTTCTTCGTGAGCGCCGGATCCGCTTCGTGACGCTGGCCCTCGACGGCCCTGAGCTCGAATGGCCCTCCGCGGGTTGGAGCCCTCCCGGCCGCCCCAGGGTCAGGGCTGCCGCCCAGGCGGTTCCGGAGCGGCTCATGGGCCTTCCCGTCGCCTGGTCCGTCGAGCGAATCCGCATCGACAACGGCGCTGCCCGGTTCAGGAGCCGGGAAGGGGGATCCGACCTGCGCCTCGAGAACCTTCGCGTTGGGGCGGGGCCATGGCGCTCCTCCGGGTCCTTGCCGTTCGAATGGAAGGCGGATTGGGATTGGATCGTGGCGGGAACGCGCTTCAACGGCTCCGGACGCGGCAAGGGAGCCATCAGCGCGCGGATGTTGGATTGGCGCCGCGCGACGGTCGAGAATTCAGACCTGGGACTTCATGTCGCCGGCCTTGGGGATATCAAGGGCCGTGTTAGGATCGGCGGCTTTCCGGAGCCGGATATAAGCATCGATGTCGAGTCTCCCGCGGTCTCTCTGGACATTCCTCGGAAATGGATCGGCAAGCCCAGCCGCGCGACGTTGCCGGCCGCCCGTTGGAGCGGCCGGGCGCGGTGGAGCGGAAAGGCCCTGCGCGTTGATTCCTTGACGGCGCTCTTGCCCGAGGCGCGTCTTCAGGGCGGCGGCGTTTTCGACGATTCGGGTCCCGATGTCCTGTGGCACGCGGATATCGAGGCTCAGGCGCCCTCGCTCAAGCGTTTGGAGGCCTTGGTTTCTCCACCGATGAAATTTGCCGCCGATGGGGACGTGAAGGCGAGTGTCTCCATGTCGGGAGAAGGGGGAAAATGGAGAGTTCCTTCCGCCCGGATCCAATGGGACAAGGCGCGGCTGTCGACGCCCGATTTCGACGTTCTTGGCGCGGATGTGCTGGCCCAGGCGCGGGAAAATCTTTCCACCATCGACTGGGCGGTCTCGCGCGGAACGGTCCGGTGGCTTGACGAGTTTTTCCGCGGGATCAAGGGCACGGCGACTCTCGCGGGAAGGACGCTCTCCATCGAAAAACTTTTTTTCGGATGGGGCAAGTTGGCGGCGCGGTTGAGCGGCCGCCTCGACGGCCTCCCCCGCTTAAAACGCCTCTCGGTGGCGGGATCGATCAACCGCGCCGATTGGGAGAGGTCGGCGTCCTTGTTCGAGAAAATCGTGGAGCATTACGGATCTCCGCGCGAGCATCCCTATGCGTCATCCGGGGACGGGGATGAGGCGTGGGTCAAAACCCTGAAGTACAGCCTTCCGAGGAGCTTCCCGGCCTTGTCCGGAAATCTCAAAATTTTCGGAATCGTCGGGAAGGATTTTTCTATCGACCGGGCGGCTCTCCGATGGTCGATGGACGGCCTGACGCCCGCCCTGCGCGCCTTGAACGGCTCCCTCGCCGCGACCTTGGGGCCGGGGCGCGTGGGAGACATCAAAAGTGTCCAAAAGTCGAGCAAAATTCTTAAAATACTGTTTCTCCCGTATATCTATATGTACCGTTTGAATCACCTTGCCATCTTCAACGCCGCGACCGCGTACCCGCGCAGCTTCGGCTTCAGCCGCATCGGCGCGAATTATATCGTCAAGCGCGGCCGCGTCGACAGCCGCTACTTTTATGTCAGGAGCCCCGAATTCTCCGCTTTCGCGGACGGCAGCGCCGATTTCGCCGACGAGACCGTCGACTTGCGGGTGCTGACCCATCTGGCGCATTATCGGGCTCCTTTGCCGGAATATCTCGTGGACGAGGCGGGGCGCCCAGCGATCTCCTTTCATGTCCGAGGGAATCTCAACCATCCTAATATCGACCTGGATTTGCGAAAGATGGGCGCCCACGAAGTCGAGGCGGCGATCCTGCGCGCCCGGCGCGGCGCCCGGGCCGCCGCGCGATCATGAGCCGACCATGCCGGCCATGAACAAGACCGACGCGCTGGGTCTCCTCGAGGAGCACGGCGCCATCGTGTCGGGACATTTTCAGCTTGCCGGCGGCCTCCACACGCCGATCTATATCCAAGCGGCGCTTGTCCTTCAATACCCGCATGTGGCCCAGAAGCTCTCGAAGGCCCTGGCGGCCAAATTCCCCCAGCCCTTGGACGTCGTCGTGACGCCCGGGGCGGCGTCCTTGGTCCTGGGCCAGGAGCTGGCGCGGATCAAGAAATGCCGCGCGATTTTCGCCGAGCGCTCCGACGGCTCGATGGCCTTCAGGCGCGACTTCAAGATCGAGCGGGGCGAGCGCGTGCTCGTCGCGGTGGACGTCCTCACGACCGGGCGCTTGACGGGGGAATTGGCGGGCCTCGCGCTCGCGTATGGGGCGAAAGTGGTCGGCGTCGGCGCCCTTGTCGACAGGTCGAACTCCGGTCTCGCGCTCGCGGTGCCCGCGCGCGCGCTGGTCAATTATCCCCTCGAAGCTTGTCCCCAGGGCGTCTGCGCCCAATGCCGCTTGGGCGTGCCGCTGACGGATTTGAGCAGGCTCTCCTCCGGCGGCCAAGAGGGCTATTAGCCCGACTCCGGCCGGAGGCTTTGATCGCATGGGACCGATCGTTCTTCTTACGGATTTCGGGTCGAAGGACCCCTACGTCGGCGTCATGAAGGGCGTGATCGCCGGCATCGCTCCAGGAGCGCCGGTGATCGATCTCAGCCACGGCATCGCGCGCCACGACATTCGCGCCGCGGCTTTCTGCCTGCGCACGAGCGCGAGCTTTTTTCCGCCGCGCTCCATCTTCGTCGTCGTCGTGGACCCGGGAGTGGGCGGCGCGCGCAGGATCCTGTGGGCGCGAAGCGACGGCCGGCAATATCTGGCGCCGGACAACGGCGCCTTGGCGTGGCTTGAAAAGCCGCCGCGGGAGTTCCGCGAGGTGGATGTCTCGCGCTGGGGCCTGTCGCGCGTCAGCGGCACCTTTCACGGCCGGGATGTTTTCGCTCCGGCCGCGGCCAGGCTTTGGTTGGGCGCGGCGCCCTCGCGCCTCGGCCCCGCCGTCAAGCCCGCGCGGACGGAGCCGTTCCCGCCGCCTCGCCGGAGCCGCGGGCGCCTCACCGGCGAGATCGTCTACGTGGATGGATTCGGGAACGCCGTGACCAATATCGAGGCCGCCGCAGTCGGGGGCGAAGCGCGCGTCCTATTCCGGGGCAAGGACGCGGGCCGCCTGCTGCGCGCTTACTGCGAGGCGCCTGATAACCGCGCCGTCGCGCTTGCCGCCTCGAGCGGCTACGTGGAATTGGCGATAAAGGAGGCGAATTTTGCCGAGGAACATCGTGTCCGGATCGGAGAAGCCGTCGAAGTCCATGGCTGCTGAGGCGGCCGTGGCCCTGCCTGCCGGCGGGAAGTTGCCGCGCGTCCGGCTCAAGGCCCGCGAGGAAGACCGCCTCCTCGCCGGGCATCTGTGGGTCTTTTCCAACGAGATATCCTCCGTCGAGGGAGAGGCGGGGGCGGGCTCCCTGGCCGAGGTCTTTTCAGCGGGAGGGCGATTCCTGGGCTGCGGATTCTACCATCCCCGCAGCCTGATCGCCGTGCGGCTGCTTTCCCGCGGACCTCTCTCCGAGGGGGCGCTCGATGAGCTTTTCCGGCAGCGGCTCGGTCAGGCTCTCGCGAGAAGGGAGAGCCTTTTTCCCGGAGAGTCCGCCTATCGCTGGTGCTTCGGGGAGTCGGACGGTCTTCCGGGGCTTGTGATCGACCGTTTCGGCGGCGTCCTCGTCATCGAGGCTCTTTGCGCCGGGATCGATGCGCGCCTGGACCGTCTCGCCGCGGCGCTCGGGGCCTTGGCGCCGGTCTCGGCGATTTATCTGAGGAATTCCCACAGGATGCGGGCCTTGGAGGGGCTTTCCATGGAGGACCGCGTCCTTCTGGGCTCGGCGCCCGAAGAGGTCGAGATCGTCCACGACGGCATCCGTTTCAAAGTGGCGTTGGGGCGCGGGCAGAAGACGGGCTATTACTTCGACCAAAGGGAGAACCGTTCCTTCATACGGCGCTACGCACGGGGACGGCGCGTGCTCGATCTGTACTCCTACTCGGGCGGCTTCGCCCTGAACGCGGCCAAATTCGGCGCCCTGGAGGTGCTCGGCGTCGAGAGCTCCGGCGAGGCGGTTCGCCTGGCGCGGGAGAACGCCGTGTTGAACGGGGTCGACGCGAAAATCCGATGGGTCGAGGGAGACTCCCTGGAGTTTCTTCGCGGCCTCAAGGAAGGGAGCGCGGACTTCAAGCCTGATTTCATCATGATGGACCCGCCTAATCTCTGCCCTTCCAAAAAGGACCTGGGCCGCGCCCTCCGGGCGTACGCGGCGATGAACGCCCGGGCGCTGGAGGCGCTTGCGGAGGGCGGCTTGCTCGCGACCTCGAGCTGTTCCCATCACGTCAGCCGCGAGCTCTTTGTCGACATGCTGCGCGCGGCGCAGGCCAAGGCGGGTCGGCCCACGAGGATCGAGGCTCTTCGGACCCAGTCCCCGGACCATCCCATTCTTCTCGCGATGCCGGAGACGGAGTATCTCCATTTCGCCCTTCTGGCGGTGGTTTGACGCGGCTCTCATGGACGTCGATTCGTCTAAAAAGTTCTCTCCCTCCAAGCTCAAGGAATACCAGATTTGCCCGCGCCGCTACGCTTTCCATTACATCGAAAAGGTCCCCCGCGAGGGCACGTCCGTCGAGGCGTTGCTGGGCGTCTGCGTGCACGCGGCCCTCGAGTCGCTCTATAAGAACCTCCAGAACGGCCGGCTCCTGACGCTCGCGGAGCTTCTCGGGGCCTACGACGCCGAGTGGGAGAAGCGCTGGAAGAGCGAGAAAGTCGTGATCCACGAGCCGGGGCTTTCGGGAGAGCATTACCGCGGCGTCGGACGGGACGCGATCTCCCTCTATGATGCCGCGCACCGTCCCTTTGACGCCGACAAAACGGTGGCGGTCGAGTGCCGCGTGGGCTTTCCTCTCGAGGCCGGCGGGGAGTCCTACCGGATCGAGGGCTTCGTTGACCGGCTGGCCTTGGCGCCGGACGGCGCCTTCGAGATCCACGACTACAAGACGGGCCGAAGCCTGCCGGAGCAGGCGGATCTCGATGAGGATTGGCAGTTGGCGCTCTATGACGCGGCGGTGCGCCATGCCTGGCCGGACACGAAGGCCGTGCGGCTGCGCTGGCACTATCTGCGCTTCGGAAAGACCTTGAGCGTGGCCAAGACGGACTCCCAATTGTCGGCGCTCAAGAAGGATGTGGCGGAGTTCATCCTCAAGATCAAGAGCGACCGGCGTTTCGACCCCGAAAAAAACGCCCTCTGTCCCCGTTGCGAGTACCGGGCCATCTGTCCGCTCTTCAAGCACGCCGAGGAAATATCGCGGATGCCGGCCGCGCAAGCCCGGCTTGAGGAGGGATCCCTGCTTGTCGACAGGCTCGCCGATGTGGTCGCGCGAAAAAAAGACGCCAAAGCGGCGCTCAAGGGCATGGAAGAGGAGGAGCGGGCGCTGGAGGCGGAGCTGTTGCTCTATGCGGGGAGCCGGCGGCTGCTCGCGGTCCAGGGCCGACGGGGCCATGTGACGGTCTCTGAAAAAGAGGAAATCCACCTTCCCACCAAAACGAACTCCCCGGAAAACCACGACCGCATGGAGGAAGAGCTCAAGGCGAGCCCCCTGTGGCCGCGGGTTTCAAAGCTCGATGGACACAGGCTCGTCGAGGGGCTTAAGGAAGGGAATTGGGACGAACCGTCGAAAAGGCTCGTCGAGGAGCTTTTGCTTCGCTACGCGACGAGAGAGACGACACGGATCCTCCGCTTCCACCCGGTCAAACAGGAAGCGGAGGAGTGAGTCCATTCCGCCCGTCCGCCCGCCAACCCGATCTCCGCCGACGAAAATCAGAGAGTCCGGTCGCTGGAATTGACGCCCAACTGCTGGGCGAGGCTTCCCCAGTCCGGCTGAAGTCTCTGATAGTCGGCCTCGAGTGTTTCCCAGCCGCGCGCTAATTCAAGCTCCCGGACTTTCGCGGATTCCCGTTTGGGTGCATCCTTGGCGCGGTTCGCGTTCTTTCGCATCGCTGATCTGTGCATGTCCTGATTCCTTTCGCGGCGCAGGATAGCTCCCCAACTTTCTTTTGTCAAGACTTGCAATTGAAACGAGGGGGCGTTATAACATGCTCCAGCGTTCAATGCGATCTTCCCTCAAGTCCTCCCGCGGGCAGCTTCTGATACCCGCCCTTTTCGTTTTCCCGAGCCTTTTCCTCTTCATCTACCTCATCTACGAGACGGCCAAGCTCTCCCGCGAGAAGATCCGGCATCAATTCGCGATCGACTCGGCGGCGTTCATCGAGATGAGCAACTACTCCGACTTCCTCAACCGCTCCGCCTACGTCAACGGCGCTTTTCCCATGCGCATCTTCAAGGAGTTCTCCGCGCCTCTGCAAGTGAACCGCGGCGAGGGCTGTCCCACCGCCTCCATGATGGACGTCATGTTCATGAACGGCGACTTCCCGATGGATTCCAACGACTTGAGTTGGGAAAACCAGGGATCGGAGCAAGCCTATACGGCCAAGGCCCAATGGAAAATAGAGTTTTGCAACGAGAACTCCAATCCTCCTTGCTTCACCCAATTCAACGGGACCTCGGACGGCGAGCCGCCGGGCGGCGACGGCGATCAACTGGACTCCTATCCTCCCTCTGATAGGCAATGCATGAGCCAGATCCTCAACACGAAAGGCGTCGTCCCGGGCGGCAGCTGCCATGAATTCATCAATCACGCGACGGCCCAGGCTTGCGGCAGGCCCGTCGAGTACACCTGCATCGCGCCTTATACTTCCGGCGGCGCCGGCGCGAGCCCTCTCTGCCTTCAGCCGGGGCATACGTTCATCGACATTTGGGCCAAGGTCTACACGCTTCTGGGCCAGGTCGAGAGCGCCCAGTTGGGGGTTTTAGAAAGGTTGGCCCAAAACCATCATTTCCTCCAGAAATCCTATTGGCTCAACACCTCGGGGCAGGGGCCTGACGCCGCCGACGCCCAGAGCGCCTCTCTGGTGTTCGATCGCGGCCAGGCGTCGGGCTTCGCCGACGCGCTCCAACCCGACTGCCTTGATTATGTGACGGGCTTCGCGCGAGCGTATCAAGGCGGCGATCCCCCCGGCGTTTTCAGCCAATGCGGCGGGGGACCCTATGACCCCGCCCCCATGTGCATCATCCGAGGCAACAACGGGGCGATCTCCCTGGCCGGCACGAGCTCCTGCCCGCAGGCCGGCGGCGGGCTCGGAAGCGGATTGTTCCAATTCATGGATGCCGACCCGGCGGTCGTGGGGGGCGCCGGCGGAGGGGGGGCGATACAGCATGGCTGGTATTCCGCAACCGACTGGCATATCGTCAATCCCAAGACGGACTCCGCCATCGCTTGGGGGTCGGGGGCGGAGAATTTCTTCGGCGTCGCCTTTCAGACTCCGGCCGTCTGCGCCAAGGTGACGTTGGGCGAAAACGAGCCCTACGCCAGCGTCTGGCCCGATCCGACCCCCAAATACCAGACGCGGCTGCGGCCGTGCGATATCATGCCCGGCGGACTATGATCGTTGGACACGGCGGCCGAAGCGGCCAGGCGACGACCGAGGTCGTTCTTCTCATACCGCTTTTCATATTTTTCATGTTCGCTTTTGTTAAAATTTTCGGGCTTCTCATCCTCGTCCAGCGCATGGAGATCGCCTCTTATTACGCCGCGCGCCGCTGGCAGCTGGAGTCGCACCGCAATACGCAATACCAAGCCAGTTTCGACATGGGTCCCCTTCTCACCGACATCCAAAACAAGGTCCAGGGTTATCTCGGCTGGGGAAGCCCCGAACTCCAGAACCTTTTTGCCCTCGCCAATCCCGGGCCGACGGTGACCGTGCAGCCGACCGAGGTCTGGAACGTGGTGACCCTCACCGTTCCCATCTCCGAGAAGATCCTCTTTTTCAAGGTCAACACTCTTAACACGACCATGACGGTCACCAAATACGTGCCGAATCGCGACAGGCCCATCTTGTTCAGGCTGCCGGGAGGCGGGAGCTGATCACCATGAAAAAACTGTGGAGCCGCGTCAGGCTCTTCCTGCAGCGGTGGTGGCTCGCCGTCGCGATCGTCGTGGGCCTCGGGATCACGATCGCCCTTCCCATTTGGTACTTGGCGGGCATGGAGCCGGCGCTGAGGCGCTATATCGTCGGCATCAACATGGCGGGGCTGCCCATGACCATCATCGGGACCCTCATCTTCGTCGCCTTCCTCTATCTCATCCAATACGGCGGGGGATTCACGCGCTTTCGCAAGGCGCGCATCGACGCCCAATCCGTCCGCGTGCGCTTTCCCGACGTCATCGGGCTCACGGAGGCGAAGCGCGAGGCGCAGGAGGTCGTCGAGCTCATCAAGGACCGCGCCGCGCTCAAGAAAGTCGGCGGCAAGATCATCCACGGCCTTCTCATGATCGGCCCCCCGGGCTGCGGCAAAACCATGCTCGCCAAGGCGATCGCGACCGAGGCCGGGGTGCCGTTTCTCTCCGCGGCGGGATCCGAGTTCGTCGAGATCTTCGTGGGAGTCGGAGCCTCGCGCGTGCGCAAGCTCTTCAAGCAGGCGCGGCAATACGCCCAGGCCTACGGCGCCGCGATCATCTTCATCGACGAACTCGAGGTCGTGGGAAAGTCGCGCGTCTTCTTCGACGCTTTCGGCGGCTCCTCGGAGTCGAACAGCACCTTGAACCAGCTCCTCGTCGAGATGGACGGGCTCACCGACATCGACGCGCCGGTGGTCGTCATCGGAGCGATGAACGCCCAGCGGGAAGTCCTGGACCCCGCGCTCCTGAGGCCCGGGCGCTTCGACCGGACGATCACGATCGGCCGCCCCAATCTTGCCGAGCGCCAGGAAATCTTCGAGTATTACTCGAAGAAGATCAAGGTCGAGCCGGGCGTCGATCTCGCGCGCTTGGCGCGCAAGGCGGTTTACAAGACCCCGGCCGAGATCGAGAACATCCTTAAGGAAGCGGCCCTGATCGCGACCCGGGACCGTCGCGAGTCCGTGGGCTACAAGGACCTCTCCTCCGCGATCGAGCGGATCGAGCTGGGGCTGGCCCATCGCCTCAACATGACCCCCGGGGAGAAGCGGATGACCGCCTATCACGAGGCGGGGCATCTCATCGTCTTGTATTTGACGCACCCGACAAACGACGTCTTCAAGGCCTCGATTATCGAGCGCGGCGGGACGTTGGGCGTCGTCCATTCGATTCCCCGCGAGGAGCTTTTCTCCTCGGATAGCAAGACCCTCCGCGCCCACATCAACGTCGCCCTGGGAGGCTACGCCGCGGAGAAGCTCAAGTTCGGCGTGACAACGGACGGCGTATCGGCCGATTTCGGCCATGCCGTCGAGATCGCGCATAAGATGGTCTGGCAGTATGGAATGGGCACGGACGGCTTGGTGGGGGATTTTACGCTGATCCCCAAAGAGCAGCTTTCGGAAAGCTTGAAAGAGCGCCTCAATGCCGCGACCCAGGCTATCTTGCGGGATTCTCTAAAGGAAGTGGAGGCCCTCTTAAAGGAGCATTTTCCAATCCTGGAGCGCTTCGCGGATGAGCTCGTGCGACGCGAAGAGCTCGATTATGATGAAATTGCCGTGATTTTCACCGAATACGGCAAGCCGCCCAAGCCTTTGCCCGTCCCGCTCGCGCCTTTGCCGACCCCCCCGCCGCCGCCTCGACTCGACGGCAATGGCGGCGCTCCAGTAAAAACTGGGTAAGTCTCGCCCCTTTCGCTTGACAAAGGAGGGAGGGCGCATTAAACTCAGCTACTGAGAGTCTATGGCGCTCACCATCACGAGAAAAGGTTCGGACCCCTTCAAGAAATATTGGTGGGTGGTGTTGCTCGTTTTTCTATTGATGGGCGCTTGGACTTTTTTCCCGGCGTTGGGCGGCGGGGGTTCGGCTTCCGGCTCCAATCAATTCCTTCTCGACGCGGGGGCCTTGAAGCCTCTCGACCAGAGCCTCGATGTGCTCGACGCCTCGGCCGTGGGCGCATCGGCCCCCGGGAGCGCGATCGGGACAGGCGCGGCCGGCGCCGGCTCGGGCGGCATGGCCGATCCGGGGGCCATGCTCTATCAGGCTCCCGGCGCCGGAAACGCCTCCGCGTCGACCGCCCCGCGGAATTTGGCCGACGCCTTGGGCGCCATCAGCCGCCGTCCCGGCGGTGCCGGGGCGGCGTCCTCGGCCTCCGCTCCCGCGGCGTCCTACTCGATTCCCTCCGCCGCATTCGCCCCGATCACGGGAGGCGCCGGTTCCGGTGGCTCTTCCGCCGGCTCTTTCACGGGCGGCTCGGGTCTCGGGGCCTTCGGCGCGGTCAATGCCCGGCCCGGGGTGTCGGCGGCGCAGGGCCTGGGGCAGGACCTGGCGGCTCTCTCCCCCAAAAGCGGCGGCGCGCTCTCGCAGCTGCAGGCCGCCGCCGGCAGCGGCGCGGTCTCCAACGGCATGACGGCGAGCGCCGCGCAGAAGGCCGTCAGCGGAGCGGGCTTTGACGGCAATGCGACCGGCGGCGTCGCGATCCCGTCCGGCGGCGGCGGAGCGGGCTTCGACACCCAGGGCCTCATGGGCCTGGCCGCTCCCGCCCCGGAGTCGTCGAAGGTCAACGGCGGGCCGATGCCGCCCGTTCCTTCCTCCGCCGGTCCCAGCAAGCAGCAGGAGATGCTCATGATGCTCATGATGGTGGGGGCGATGGGGCTTATGATGGCGGCGACCGGCGGGTCGGCATCGATGATGATGCCCATGATGGCCATGCAGATGATGCCCATGATGATGGGCTCGATGATGCAGGGCTCCGGAGGCTACGGCGGCGGCTACGGTATGGGGATGATGTAATGGCGCTAACACGATTTGGCTAAGAATAGAGGAGAAAGTCAATGGCTGAAGAACCGGTGGATTCAAATTCAGGCGGCGAGCCTGCCGAGTCCGGCAAGGGTCTATGGTCGAGCCTGCTGTCGTTATTGGGGCTGGGCGGCGGCGGAAGCGGCGCGGCGGCGGCCGGAACCATCGCGGGCGAAGGCGCTCTTGGCGGAGGGGGGCTTGGCGCGGGGCTGGGCGGCGGGCTTCTCGCGACCAAGGCGGGTCTCGTCGGCTTGATCGCGGCGGGAACCGCGGTCGCCGGAGGCGTCGGCGTCGCCACCTATAAGATGTTCGGGCCGCAATCCTTGGGGACGGCCAACAGCTACTCTTCCCTTTTTCCACAACGGACCCAGAGCCAGGCCGCTCAGGCCCCCGCGACGGGGGGCGGGGCCGGAGTTGCGGGCGCGGGGGCGAATCAGGGTTCGCTCGCCGAATTCCAGCAAGCCAACGCCGTCGCGGCCGCCAAGCCCGCCGCGCTCCCGGCGGGGTATCTGTCTCCGGGGGCTCAGGCCAGCGCCGCCTCGGCGGGCTCCTTGGCGGACGCCGCGTCCGCCAATGCGAGCTTCATCCCCTCTATGTCCGGCGGCGCGAAGTCCGTGGGGGGCGCGGGGGCGCCGCAGTCGTCGGCGTCGCCCGGAGGCACGGCGGTCGCGGCGCCCGCCGCCTCCGGCCAGGGAGGCGGCGTCGGCGCCCAGGCGGTGCTTGGAAACCAGGCCGGCGCCATGAGTCCCGCCGGCGCCGCGGGCGCGGGCGGCATGAGGGCCTTCGGCGGAGGCGTGGGCGGCGGCGACGGCGGCGCTCTCGCCTACCAGCAGGGGATGCACGAGTTGAGCGAGAACCGGGGCGGGACCTCCTCCCAGGGTGCCGGCACGACCTATGACGGCGCCGCCGGCGGAGGAGGGGGGACTCAGCTCACGGGCGGCGGCTCGGGCGGTGGCGGCCCGAGCGCCGGATCCCCTTCAAGCGGGGGCAGCTCGAATCCCAGCTTCTCCAACACGAATCCCTGGCGGGGCGGAGAGGCCGTCGTTCCTCCCGCGAACAACCCCACTGCCGCCAGTCCGTACCAGACCGCCATCGAGATGGCGGCGGGCATGATCGCCGGCGCCCTGGGTCTGATATTGTATGCCCGAAAGTTGATGAAGGTCCCGACGCCGGAGACGGCCGTCACGGCGCGCATGGCGCTGTTAGCGGCCGCGGTTCTTGGAGTAGTCATCATGGGCATCGGTGCCGATATCGGCGCCGGCTTGCAGTCGGGATTACATTACGGCCAGCCGCTCCAGGGCGCCCTGTTTATCTTTAGCGGCTTCACGATCGCCATCGCGGCCGCAAAGGCGAGGTCATCCATCCTGAAGGATGCTAAGCCTACTCCAGCCGGTACTGCGAGACTTAAAGCAAGTTGGGTCAAGGGCGGGGCCTCCTCCACGACCGCGGCGCTTATCGCTGGAGCCGCCGGCGCGATAGCGGCGATGTTTTTGCCGACGCAATCCACGTGCCCCGCTCGGGGCAGTTGCCCGGATATCTTCCCGCAGTCGTCAATAGGCACCAATCCGAGCCCCATCAGCAATTTGATGGGGGGCAGCGGTGGTGGGCCGACCCCGTGAGTCGGAAGAGTTCCGGAGAAAAACATGGAATTGGAAGAGGTTCCTTCGTATAAGCTGAAGGATCAATGGTCGCGGGGCGGTTCCAACGCGAAGCGCCGCAAGAAAAAAAGGGCCGGCGGCGGCTGGTTCTCGAGAATCGCCGGCGGGGTCAAGGCCGCGGCGGCA
>DAHVWT010000059.1 GCA_027327915.1 Elusimicrobiota bacterium | reverse complement strand
CTCCTGCCGCCGGGGCTTTTCGGCTACGACACGGACGTGAGCCAAATCTCGATCTGGCGCTCGGGGACGCCCAACGGCGCCTTCAACCGCGACCCCGCGACGGGGCTCGACCTGGCGGACACGCTTTTGGGAACGGGCCAGTTCGGCTCGGGGGGGGTCTTCGGCCAGTCGGTGGTCCCGATCAACGATCCCACGATCGGAAGCCCCGGCTACGCCTTGGTCAACACCTCCACCTCGACGTATTACGTTTCCTTCAACATCTCGCAGACCTCGAATTTCTCGAATCAGAGCCTCAACCCCCAAAACGACGTGACGGGGGCCTCGATGCCCCAGCCGACGGACTTCGGGATGATCCCGCCGACTTCGGGAAACACCGTCGTGTTCACGAGCGCCCCCGTCGAGGGCCCGGCCTTGGTCGTCATGCCGACGGTCAACACCATCTACGCCACCTTCAACCAGCTCTCGGGCCTGACCACGATCCAGAACTCGACGAACGTCGCCATGGTCCAGATGACCTTCCACACCAACCGCAACACGGCGGTCATCAAGGAGCTGACGGTGAACCACTTGATGGCCAACGGTGCCCTGGATTCCGACATCCCGGTGATCAACGTCTGGGCGGACTTGGACGGCGACGGCATCTTCGCCGCGGCGGACTCGACGCCGGGCGCGAACGGAAGCTACCCCGGGCGGCTGACCTTCGGCAACGACACCTTCAGCTCCGGGACCGCCGTGCTCCAGCTTAAGACCCCGATCGTCGTCTCGACCACCCCGGCGAACTACTTCCTGACCTTCAACATCTCGCAATTCGCCCAGGTCGGAAGCCAGGACGGCGCCCAGATTGTCAACCCCGGCTACTTCTCGATCGAGGTGCCCAACGCGATCTCCTTCTCGACTCCGGGCTTCGTCACCTCGCCCTTGGTGACGATCAACGAAGTCCAGTCGACGCTCACCCTCGGCGTCGACGACGTGGCCCAGGATCTTTTCACCGTCGGACAGGGGGAGACGGACGTTCCCTTCCTGAGGTTCAACCTCGTCTCGAACGTGGGCCTGGCGGCGTGGCGCGGCATCCGCGTCGAAAGGACGGGAGGCTCCCAGAACCCGAGCTACCCGCTGGGACGCAACACCGACGTCGAGTTCGTCAAGATCTGGAAGAACATCGAGAACGACGACATCTTGAACACCAACACCGATCTCAACCTCAATGAGGTGCAGACCACGGTCGAGGTCGCGATCTCGAGCTCCCAGCAGCCGCCCTTCGCGATGGTGGTGCTCTCGACCGCGGGATTCCCCGTCGACGACACGGGCGCCATGGCGACCTCGTATATTTTCGTGGACAACGCCGAGCTCATGCAGTACACCGGCCCCTGCAACAGCTCCGGGACGGTCGGCGGCTACCCCTGCGTCGAGATCGCCACGCGCGGCCAGGTGCTGGGCTCGACGAACACCCCGCAGATCAACGTCCCGGTCGGGGCCCCGGCGCGCAAGGTGGACGTCCTCGACCAGTCGAACCAAAACGACACCCAGCTTCTCATCTGGCTCACCGGCGATCAGCTCATCGGCCCCATCGCCCAGACCTTCTTTCTCACCTACGACATCTCCAACCAGGCCGTGACGGACGATCTCGTCGGCGTCGAGATCGGGGAGAATATTTGGTTCGAGCTCCCCGGTCCCAGCGGCAACCAGATGGCCAACGTCATCTACTTGAACGAGACCAACACCAACCCCCTGGGGACCGGCACGACGGGCTACCCCTTCGCCGGCACGGACGTCGCCATCGCCCCGATCAATCTCTCGGCCTCCGGCATCTCGGCCGCCCCCGCGGGCGCCGCGCAGGGCGAGCAATATGTCCCGCTCCTTGCCCTGACCATGAACACCAACGCCGGGGAGGCGAACATCGCGGCGATCACCCTCCAGCCGACCGGGAACGTCTCCACCTCCTCGGGCGACATTTCCCAGATGAGCCTCTGGCTCGACAACGGCTCGGGCGTCTTCCAGTCGGCCCTCGACGTTCAATTGGGCAGCGCGACCCTCTCCTCCACGGCGCCGGTGAACGTGCCGCTGGCGTTCCAGGGCATTCCGTATCTGACGGTCTCGACCTCGCCGGTTCTCGTCTACCTGGTGGCCAACATCTCGTCGTCCGCCGTGATCGGGGACCAGGTGGGCGTGCAGGTCTCGAACTTCCAGGATTTCCTGGGCCTGAACATGCAGCCGCTTGTCATCCTCTCCAACCCCGGCAACTCCTTCCCGATCCCCTCGGCCCTCGTCACGATCGCGTCCTTGGTCGTGCCGCCGGTCACGGGGCCGTCCTTGCCGCCCATCATCATCACGAAGGCCCAGCCCGGCGTCCCGTCCGCGGCCGTCGGCTACCCGGCTTACGCGAACATCACCTGCGGCTCGAACGTCAATTTGAGGCTCAACATCTGCCGCGACCAGAACAACGACCCGATTCCGGACCAGACGCACTGGATCTGCTCGGACGGCCAGCCTTGGCCGACCAACTGCCCGGACTCGCCTCCGGGGATCGACATCAACGGGGACGGCATCCCCGACAACTTCACCCTGGGGGAGAGCACGGGGCCGTGGGAAGTCTCCCTGGAAGGCGACGGCCAGCCCTCGCGCGACATCATCGGGGACGGCGTCCTCGACCTCGACCTCAACCAGGACGGCCTGATCGACCTCGTCATCCCGAACGGCGTGGGGGGGACGCAGATCCAGCTGGGCGACAACCTGGCGGCCCAGGGCCAGCTTAATTACACCGTCGCCGTCCCCGGCCAGGGTTTCGTGCCCTCGGCGTGGGCCCCGACGGGCTCCGAGCTCACGGCGCTCCTGCCTTCCATGTCGAGCTCGGGGACCTACAGCGTGGCCGTGGGCGCCTATTACACGAATCCGACATCATACTCCCATCAATGGATCACCGTGACCCCCGCCGTCGGCGTCTCGACGGGCATGGCCGCGACGCAGGCGGTCGTGCCGAACCTGGCTCTGCCCATTCCGAACGTGACGAGGCTGGCGCAGAACTTGACGCCCGCGACGACCGCCTTCCTCGTGACGGCCGCCTCGAACCTCAAGCTCCCGGGGCTCATCTACGTCGGCAGCGAGATCATGCGCGCCCAGCTGGACGCGCAGGTCCAGAACCAGCTGGACGTCGTCGCCCAGCCCGGGGACCCGCCGCCGGGGACCGGGCGCGGCCTCGAGGGCTCGGTGCCCATCTTGCACCTCGTCAACGAGCCGGTCTCGGACAACGCGGCGATCCTGTTCGCCCAGTTCGTGGACGTCTTGGGCTCCTCCTCGCCCGTGCGGCCGCTCTACGTCTTCAGGCCGGACCCCGTCGTGCCGACGATCCCGGGCCCCGCCCAAGCCTTGACCCAGGGGGCCCAGAGCTATACGGTCGCCTGGACGGCCTCGGTCCAGGGTGTCTCGGACGTCGTTCTCTACGAGGTCCAGGAGCGAGGCGTCTCCGCCGCCGACCTCTCGGCCAACGTGGTCTGGAGGACGCTCAATTTCATCGAAGCCGCGACGCGGCCCTCCTATATCGTCGGCGACCCCTATTATCCCGGAGAGGCGCCGCGGCCGGTCGGGAACTTCTACAGCTACCGGGTGCGCTCTCTGACGGGCTCGGGCGTCTTCTCCAACTGGTCGCCCTTGGCCGCCAACGTCGAGTCGGGGGGCGTGACGGCCGTCATCTCCGGGGTGAGCAGCTACCCGAACCCCGTCGACACCAGGAAGGGCGGGGAGGAGGGCGTCGCCCACATCTTCTACTCGCTGGGCTACGACTCGAGCGTCAACATCACGCTCTACGACCTCCTGGGCTATCTGGTGACGAGCATGAGCTTCCAGCCTGGCCAGCCGGGAGGCCAGGCGGGGCCGAACTATGTGCCGTGGGACGGCAAGAACGGCGCCGGGCGCTACGTCGCGAAGGGCGGTTATATCGCCCGCATCGAGGTCCGCTCGCCCGCCGGCACCTCCGTCGCCATCCGCAAGATCGGGATCATCCATTAGGGAGGCCACGGAAGGCAACGGAACGGGAAAACCGGTGACACCATACTGATTATCCCTTCGACCCTCACCTGTCGGAGGCGGCCCTCGAAAATAGGTATGGTGTCACCAGATTTCCCTCCATCCGCAAGATCGGGATCATCCATTAACAAAACCGCAACACGAGTGGTGGACAATAAGGGTGTTCTTTATCTCCCCTTGACAAATCGCGCAAGTCCTGTTAAATATGGGTTGTCGTAACCGCGCCGAACCTCCTCGAGCATGAGGAGGCGGCGCTTTTTTATGGTTCAACACGATGGCTGAACAGGCGATCGCGAACGGGGGAGGAGCCGTCGCGCGCGGGGCCGCGGAGAAGCTTTCCGCGGCCCTCGCGCGCCTGCGCCGCAAGGCCCTGACGCTCCTGTCGGGCCCCGAGGAGCTCTTGGGCGTGGATATCGGGAGCCATGCCGTCAAGCTCGCCGCCGTCAAACGCGCCCCCGGCGGGAATTGGGCGCTCGATTTCTGGGGCTACGCGCCCATTCCCGGACCGATCGACGCCGCGCCCGACGACCGGCACGAGGCCGCCTCGCGCGCTCTGGCGGGGCTCGTGGCCGCGAGAAAACCGCGGCTCAAGCAGGCGGCGGTCGCGGTCGCCGGCGACTCCGTCATCGTGCGGCATCTGTCCTTTGATTATCTGACGCGGGCGGAGTTCCGGCTCCGTCTCAAGGAGCTCGTGGAAAAATACCTCAATTTCGACTTGAACGACGCGGCCATCGACGGGGATATCTCGCGGGAGTTCGCCCAGGAAGGCCGGCGCAAGATCGACGCGGCCGTGGGCGCCGCGAAGTCGGGGGTCGTGGCCGCGGCGCTGTCCGCCATGGACCGGGCGGGGCTCGAGACGGCCGTCATCGACGTCGACCCTTTCGCCCTCGAGAACGTCTTCAACGCCTTGGGCGTCGAGGAGCCCGGTTCCTCGAGCCTCCTTCTCAATCTCGGGCACTCGGTGACCAACCTCTCCATCGTCGAGGGCGGAACGACGCGGGTGGCGCGCGACATCCGGATCGCCGGACGCGCTGTCACGAAGGCCGTCATGCAGGCCCTGCAGGTCGAGGCCCCCCAGGCCGAGGAGGCGAAGCGCCAGTGGGGGCTGCTGCTTTCCCCGGAGGAGAAGGAGAACGCGAGGGCCGCCGGGGCGCCGGAGGCCGTCTTGGCCTCCGAGGCGGCCGAGAAGGAGCTCTCCGATCTCGCCGCCCAAGTCCGGCACACCCTGCATTCTTATTTGGAAGGACAGGAAGCCGAGGGAGAGGAGTCTCCGGCTCCGGCCGCCGTGGCGGATGCGCGCGCGGCGCCCGGGCGACGGGTGGGGCGGGTCTTTTTGTGCGGCGGCACGGCCAAGCTCAAGAACGCCGCGGAATTCTTCGCCCAGGCGCTCAAGCTGCCGACCTCCGTCCTGGATCTTTCCCCTTTCGTGGATCCGGGCTGCGGATTTCCCCTCGAGATGGGGCCCGATTTCATCGTCGCCGCCGGACTGGCGCTCAGGCTCAAGGGGGACTGGAGCTGAAAGGCTTGCGAGAGCGCCCATGACCCGAATCAACCTTCTGCCCCCCGAGCGTCTCGCGAAGCTGCGCCAAAAATTGTACGTGCGCGGCGGCGTATTGGCCGCCTTGGCGCTCGTGATGGCTTTCCTCGTCGCCGACGCGGTCCACGCCGCAACGGCGCGCCGCTTGGCGCAGATCGCGGCGAACCAGGACGACCAGATCGCCGCCATCCAGGGCCTCTACGTCCAGATCCAGGCGACTAAGCGCGCTCTCAAGGCCTACCAGGACCGGATCGCCGACATCAAGAACTTAAGGAAAGTGCGGCGTTTCTACCCGACGTTCTTGTCGGATTTCGTTCGCAGCGTCCCGGAGGGAGTCACGGTCAAGACCCTCCAGACGCTGGGAGGGGGCACGCAGGCGGCGCCGCTCAGGGTCGAAATCACGGCCTCCGTCTCGGGCTTCGTCGACGTCCTGGCGTGGATCGTCGCCATGGAAGCCCTCCATTTCTCCAATCTCGACCTTGCCGGCCCCTTGAGCGCGAGCGGCACGGGACCCGACCAACGGCTCGAGGTCAAGATCGGGGGCCGCTACGCGCCGGCGCTATGAGGCGCCAACTCCATGGGTAAAATCGACCTCGCCGGTCTCCCCAAGGAAATCCTGCAGCTCGTTGTCCTGGGCCTGATGCTCTTTGGCGGCGGCGGCTGGGCCTACGTCACCTACCTCTGGATCCCGACGTCCGACAAGATCGCGGCCCTGAAAACCCGCGTCGAGGCGAACCGCAAGGTCATCGACGCGGCGCGCGGGCAGGAGGCGGAGCTCAAGGGGACCTTGCTCAGGCTTAAGAGCATTCAGGAGGAGGCGGCGTCCGCGGGGGCGGAATTTCCGGTCGTCTCCATGCGCGAGAATTTCAACGCGATCGTCACGATGGAAGTCCTCATGAACCGATACGGGGTCTCGGTCGAGAACATGAGCGTCGCCGCTCCGAAAAAGACCGAATCCTACATCGAGCTTCCCGTGCGCCTCGACGTCCGAGGGCCCTTCCAGGGGATCGCGAATTCGATCGCGGCCCTCGCCCTCCAGCCAAGGCTCTATAATTTCCAGGACGTGAGCTTCAGCGGCCCGGAAACCGAGACGGGAATCCCGGCCAAACTCACGATGCTGCTCTATGAGCGGGCCCTGTAAATGGACGAGGAAGAAAACCTGAATCCCGAGCCGCCGCCGGGGCCGCAGGAGCCTGCGCCGGCTCCGGGACCGGAGACGCCGGCTGATTTCGCGCCGGAGGCGCCCGCGCCCGCCCCCGGCGCTCCCGCGGAGCCGGAGCGCATCGGCTCTCCCGCGAGCTTTTGGCTTCGCGCGGGGGCGTTCTTCATCGATGGCCTTGTCACTGCGGCTGCCGTATTCCCGTTGTTCTTGGCCGCCGATGCCATCGGCCGAGGTCATTACGTTGTCAAGGCGCTCATCTATGTCCTGCCTTTTTTTGCCGCTCGCGCCGCCTATTTTACGTGGATGCCGGTTGCCCGGCGGGGGCAGACGATCGGCAAGAAAATCGCCGGCATCGCCATCATTCCCGAAGGTCCCGGACCGTTGACCTATGGGCAGACGTTCCGCCGCTATCTGGGCTACATCGCGGACGGCTTGACGCTCATGTTCGGCTATCTGCTCGCGCTGCGCACGGAGAAGAACCGGGCCCTGCACGATTTGATCGCGAAAACGAGGGTCGTTTACGTGGAAGACGTCCCGGTCCGAACGAGAAAGGCGGTGGCCTGGTTTGGCATGGCGGTCGCGGTCTTCCTGCCGATCGCCCTTGTCGGCATGATGGCGGCGATCCTCATCCCGGTGATGAACAAGAGCTCCCGGCCGGCGGCGATCGGGGTCGCGGCCCATTTCCAGCCCCCTCCCGCCAAGCCGGCCCTGCCAGCCGCCAGGCAATCGGCGCCGCCGACACCCCTGCCGCCGTCGGCCTCTCCCTCCTTCAGGCTTCCCCGGGGCGCGGCGGCCGTTCCCCAATCCGCTCCGATCACCTCCCCAATATCGAAGAGCGCCGAGGAGGCCGCCAAAGACTTGATGGCCGTGGTCGCGTCTGAAACCCTCCAAGCCATCAGGGCCGCCCAACCCGCAGCGACCGCTCCGGTCAACACCCTCTATACGGCCGGAGACCTCCGCGACCCCTTCTCGAAGATCAGCGCCTCGGAGGTGGTCCCGAGCCGCCCCTTCGACCCGGCCAAGGACGTCTCCCTGGACGACCTCTCCTTGGTGGGAGTCATGCGGGGACCCAAGTCGAGCGAGGCCCTGTTCGCCGACAAACGCTTCGGCGTCAATCTCATCCTGCGTTGGGGCCGGCTCTACTACGGCGGGGGCCGCAGCGGCATCCGGCGCGGCCGGAGCGTGCTCGGGACTTCCATCCCGGGCGTGACGGGTGCTATCATGTCGAAGCAAGGCGTCGTTTTGCGCCGCGGCCTCGAGTCGCGCGTTTTCGTTTTAGGGTCGAAAGTCGTTGTCCTCGGAGGCAGCGGGAAGATGGCAAGCCTATGATGACGGGCGAACGGCGCTTCAAAAAGCTCGGCGGCGCGCTCTGCGGGCTGCTGGCGTTTCCTCCGGGGGTTGTCTCGCCGGTATTCGCCGCCGCCGCGGCCCAGCTTCGGGCCGTGGAGGTGTCTCCCGACTCGATACGGGTCGTCCTGAGCCGCACGCCGCGCTACAAGACCTTCGTTCTCAAAAAGCCGCCGCGCGTCGTGCTGGATCTTTTCGACACGCGTTTTTCAGGGCCGGTTCGGGACCTGCCCGGCCGAGGGGGCGTCCTCTCCTCCGTCCATATGGCGCAATACCGCTCAAAGCCCGCCCTGATCTCCAGGATCGTCATGGACCTCAAAGCCCTCGCCCGCGCGCGCGTTCTCGAGCGGGGTGGATTGCTGAAAGTGGCTCTCTCGCCGGAGGGCGCTCGGCCTTCGGCCTGGACCCCGCCCGCCGCCGCGGCCGGGAAGGCCCCGGGGCTTTCGCCCAAGTTCTCGGGCGCCGCCTACGCCGGCATGGACGCCGATTCCAACCCGCAGGCGCTGTCGGAACACTATTCCTCCCAATTGGAGGGGATCGCCGAAAAGAGGAACGCGGACGCCGGCGAGGCCTCGGCGCCGCGGAGCGCCGCCCAAGGCGGCAATATCGCGGGAGATCAAGACGCCAACGACGAAGCGGCGAAGCTGGGGTCGTGGGGGGGAGTGCAAGGAGGGGACATCCTCTCCAAGCTGCCGACGGAGCGCGTCTCCGTCGACTACGACAACGCCGACATCCGCGACGTCCTCAAGATGCTGGCCTCCGAGGCGAAGATCAATATCGTCGCCGGCCCCGACGTCACGGGACGCATCACGCTCCATCTGGCGAACGTCCCCTTTAAGGAAGTGCTCCAGGCGGTTCTCTCCATCAAGAACCTTTCCACCTCCCAAGTGGGGGACGATATTCTCCGGGTGATCACGCCGGAGGAATACAAGAAGATGCAGACGAGCGCCACGAACTCCACGCATATCATCCGCCTTAATTACACGAAAGCCGCCGACCTGATCCAGGAGCTCAACATGGTGCTTCGGGCCGAGGGCCGGACGCAAGCGAAGACCTCCGCGGACTCCAGGACGAATTCGCTTTTGGTGACCGATACCTTCGACGGCTACATGGAGGCCGTGCGCCTCGTCAAGAAGCTCGACGTCCGTCCGCCCCAAGTCCTCATCGAGGCCAAGATCGTGGAGGTCACGCTGACGAAGAATTTCGCCTTCGGGGTCCAGTGGCAGTACTACGGCGTGAACCAGAACGCGAAGCTCACGGGCGGCGGCACCAACTTGGTCGGAACGAATTCCGCCGCGACGGCGGGAAGCCAGGCGGGGATTCCCCTCGTCTCGTCGCTCAGCCAGGTGATTCCCTACAGCCAAAATCCCGCGGGGACGCTCCCGACGCAGACGGTTCCGACCGTCGCGAATTTCCCCAACACCGGGATCGGACAGGCGGGCAACGGCACCGGCGTCAACCTCCCGATCAACCCCATCTACGGGGGTCTCGAGCTGGGCCGGATCACCAACAACTACTTCCTCAACGCGGCGCTTCTGGCCTCGGCCCTGGACGGAAAGCTGAAAGTCCTCTCGGATCCCAAGATCGCGACCTTGAACAACCAGCCCGCCAACATCAATGTCGTGACGAACATCCCCTACGAGACGGCGAACCTCTCGGGGACGGGCATCTCCCAGCAGACGGTGACTTACATCACGACCGGCATCCAGCTCACCGTGACGCCGACCGTCAACAAGGACGGGCGCGTGATGCTCAACATCAACCCCGTCGTGAGCCAGGTCTCCGCGACGATCCCCGGGAACTCCGCCTCGGGGGCGCCCTCGATCGACTCCCGCAACGCCCAGACGACGGTGATGGTCCGGGACGGCGAGACGATCGTGCTGGGCGGCCTCATCAGCGACACGTTGAACACCCAGTACGCCTACATCCCCTTCCTGGGCAGCATCCCGGTCATCGGCTGGCTCTTTAAGAGCAAGACCAAAACCAGGACCCGGACCGAGCTCCTGATCTTCGTCACCCCCAAGATCATCCCCTCGTAGCGTGAGGGCGGCTGGAAGCTTCGGGGCCCCATGCCGGCGCTGATCACGGGGCTGCTGCTGGGGCTGGCGGTTCTCCTTCACGGCGCCTGGGAGCCGGAGTTCCGGGCGGCTTTTTTCCTGGCGGCGATGCCGGCCCTCGCCGCGTGGGTCTCGGCGGGTCTTCTTCGCGGGGCGCCCCGGCTCCCGCGCCCCGCCGCGGCCGCGTGGCTCTGCGCCCTGGCTCTTCTCGGAGGGCTTTCGGCGCTCGCGAGCCCGCTGCCCGCCGCCGCCTTCCCGGCCTGGCGTTCCCAGATATTGGGACTCGTCGCCTTCGCGATGGGGAGCCTTTTGAGGGCCGAGGAGCGCCTGGACGCCGACCGGGCGCTCCGGCTGTGCGCCTGGGGGCTCTTGATCCTAGGCTTCGTCGTGCCATGGAGCTCCGGGCGCGTGCCGAGGCCAGGGGCCGCTCTTGGCAACGAAAACATCCTCGCCGGCATGATTCTCTTGTTGCTTCCGTCCGCCTTGATCGGGCGGGATTGGATCCTGACGGCGGGCCTGGGATGGCTGCTGGTCTGGACCGGGAGCGCGGGGGCCTGGCTCGGCGTCGCCGTCGCGGCGGCCATCGCCGCCCGCGAGAAGGCCGCCGGGCGCTGGCTGCTCCCGGCCGCCGTCCTGGCTTTCGCCGCGGTGTTCGCGTTCAAATTCTCCCTCTACGGAGCCTCGGGGCCGGAAAAACTGGGCGACAGGCTCCGATGGTGGGAAGCCGCCTGGAGGCTCGCCCGGGAGAGGCCATGGCTCGGCTTCGGCCCGGGGAGCTACGCCTTCGCGGCGGCCTCGGACGCGGGTTGGGCCGGAATCTGGAAAAGCCGGTTCGCGCATCAGGGTTTTCTCGAGGCCGCAGTCGAGAACGGATTTCCCTTCGCGGCGCTTCTATTCGGGGGGCTGTTCGCCCGGCTCCGGCGTCCCGTCTCCGGCGCGCCATGGTGGCGCCGCTTGGGCGCCTGGGCCGTTCTCATCGAGTCGCTCGTCGACTACCCGCTTTCGATTCCGGCCGGTTTTTGGCTTTTCTGCTATCTGGCCGGCGCCGCGGACGCCGTCCCGGCCGCGAAGATCGAGATCCCCGGGATATGGCGCAGGCCCGCGGCCGCCGCCGTCCTCGGCCTCGCCGTCCTGGCCTGCCTGCCCGCCCTCGACCGCCTGCGCGCCGACCGTCTGCGGGAGCGGGCCGCCGACGTCCTTCATGAGGCGGGAGGCCCCGCGCGGGCGCTGGAGCTTCTGCGGCGATCCGCCGAACTCGCGGACGATCCCGAGACGGAGAGGGACATGGCCCTGATCGTCCTCTCGGGGCTCCGGGACAGGCAGGCCGGGGGCCTGCGCGCCTGCGCGGTTTACCTTGCCCGCGCCGTCAAGCTCGATCCATTCAGGCGAAGCACGAAGACGATGCTG